>CAYJHS010000012.1:0-6306 GCA_964369815.1 uncultured Desulfovibrionaceae bacterium | reverse complement strand
GCGAGCATTTTTTTCCGGAGTTCTTGGAAATTTTTTATATTTTCACATACCTTATCAAAATCTGCCCCTGCTCGAGCTGCATTACTTTGTGCATCACTGCCGGCTAAGGAAAAAGCCACAATGTCCATACCGCTTTGCAGGATTTTTTTGCTTATTTTTTCTGTAAGATGCAAACCACAAGAGGTGGACGAAACCAGACAATCTGCTTTACGGGCAAAGGCTACATAGTCAAAAAAATGTGGATGTAAAAATGGCTCTCCCCAGCCTTGCAAATGCACACGGCTACTTTGTTGTAAGAGCGGCCAAAGGTTTGCAAAGGTACACGCAGTCATATGTGCCCCCTGCCAAATATGCGCCATGGTGGTATGCGGGCAATAGACGCATTTTGCACCGCAATGCGAAGTTACTTCCACTTGTAAACAGTCAAAAGCACGCGGCGTAGGGCGCACAAGGCCTTTGATAAGTTCCCATACAGACGGGGACTTGAAATGTTTATCATTGAATATTTCTATTGAATTATCTTTTTGCTTTAAGGGAAAGTCCATTATTATGCTCCTCCCCAGAGACGACTGAATTTACGGAAAAGCCCATTACGCTCTTGCGGTATTGCGATATTTTCTTCCACTTTCCACGAGCACTGCACAAAGGGAAGGGAGGGCTTCGCCCCCCACTTAGTCTTAAAAAAAACAATGCCGGCATTGATCCCCAGACCCAAGTTACAGGAGGTATAGCCTCGGGCCTCGGCTTCTTGTAGGAGCGTCCATAAAAGAGCGTCACTGGTGCCGGATATGGCAAAATTCCAACGCATACTGAACATATAAAATGCCGTACGCCATGAGCTAAAATCTGCCACGGTAAAGGCAAGCAAATGTTGTGTGTCCGTGGCGTAAGCAGAAAAAACCTGTACATGAGGAGAGCTTTTGCAGTACATTTCAAGATGTTGGAAAATGCTACCCATGTCTTTACTCACATCTTTACGGCGCACATATTCTAGCATAAGCCTTTGGTGTTCACTGCTCCACGCGTCTTTGCCATCTGTTTTTTCTATATAAATGTGCGTAAGGGCATGTTTGCACATGTTTTTAGCATTAGCATGCACGTTTATGTCTAGAGGTAGAGGCACAAAATAATAATGGTCTTGTGTTTGTTGCGCTGTGGAAGGAATATTATTCGGAGCTTGCGGAGCAAGAATGCTAATTTCTTCTATATCCTTACTGTTTATGAGCCCCTGCACACAATTTTCAAGCTGGGTGGTGTCATGCACATCGTGCAGGGCATAGCCCACCAAGACCGCATGAGCGCCATTCATATGCAAAAGATAATTGCCCAGCACTTGTGACTGCGTAGAACTTACCGCCTGTACATAGTGCAACAATTGATCTGGCACGCTGGCCTGCATAGTAAATTGTTCAAGGTTTTGGGTGTGCAGCATGGTTATCCCTCGTCCTTCGTAGTGCGAAAGAGAGCCCGCAGTTTGTGTTTCAGCGTGGGCGTCACTTGTGTGAGGGTAAAACCATCTTCACGCAGCATGTGGCGTAAATTCAGCATATGCGCAGTGCCCACAAAGACAACGGCTCTGCCCTGCTCTAAAAATGGTCGCATGCGCTGGCGAAAACGTTCATCCCTATCACTAATGATGGTGCGCGTACGGGTGGGAAATTCTGCACTGGTGCCTGTAAGGCGCAATAAATCTCCTTCTAAATAAGCCTTAATATTCTTGCGTATCATCTGTGGCCACAGGGTGCAATTTTGGAAATAACGCACTACCCTTTCTGGTGGAACACTGTTTAAGGAAGCCAACTGCTCTTCAAGGCTTTCCATGGCGACAACCTTTTTACCCATGTCATGCGCAAGGTGCCAAGCCTCCAAATCCACCGACTGGCTCCAGCCGTGACGTTCTAAAAAACCCGTCCAAAGAGTAAAGAGCGATGTCCACGGTCTGGCATTGGCCAATTAGCAACGCACATCCACAAGGCGTTTGGCCTCCATGTTGAGAAGGCGTGCCAGACGGCCTTCGGGGCCACGTACCATGCGCTCTAGTGAGAGGATCGCAGCTTCAGTCAAAAGAGGGAGAAGGGGTTGTTGCTCAGGGGTTAAGCGCACGCCCTCGGCTTCAACCTCTTTTAGTGATTGCGCATCCAATGGCCCCTCAAAGAGTACCGTATCTGCTTTGTCAAAAAGTTCTCGAAAGGCATACTCAAAAGAATAACAAAAAAAGTGCGCAGCACCACCAATCCAAGAAATTTTATCCCCCTTTTGCACTTGCCAAAGCATGGCATAGGGGCGCTGTTCCGGCATAGAAGCCAAAATTTGCCTTTTGGACTTGCCCATAATCTCCATAAGAGCGGCTTTTTCTTGCGCGGTATGCTGCGTAGACGCCACCTTTGGGGCAAACAAAGTGCGCATAAGATCCGGTACGTCGCTAGTCAGGGTGCGGTCAGGGTTTTCTTGCCACGAGGCGAGCACAAAGTTTTGTGCGGGCACAGCTCCCCATTTGCGTTTAAAACGGCGTATGCCATCATTAACACCTAAACCTAAGTGAACGTAGTCCTTGCTATCTTTTCGTGCAGCATCCAGCATGGCGGCAAAAAGCGCATCTGCTGCATGGGGTGTATAAAATGTGCGAGAATGCGCCCCCAAAAGATAAGAGCAAAAGTGTGTGGGAGCAAAATCAAGAAGCAAGGTGGCAGTTAAGCGTCCATCGGCATCAAAGGCATCAAGCAAACGAAGTTGTGTGTCCGTTTGCCCAATAACCGTGGGCGTTGTCAAAAAAAGCTTTTGCACCATGGCGCTCATGGGTGGTGTATTGGGCAAGGCGGCTCGCCCTAAAAATTCAGTCCACAAGCGGCGATGCTCTGCGGTAAAAGTCGTGCCAAGGGCTATGTGCAATTTTTCTGTGGCTTTTTGTACTGGACGCACAAGCTTTGACGGCACAGGGGCAGTTGCAGGCAAGGTATAAAAAACATCTTTTTCTTGGATATGTTGCTGGAGTTCTTCGGGTAAATCCGGTGCTATGGCAAAGCAGTCCGTAGCGCCGGCTTTGTGTACCGCTGCATTTTTTGCTTTTAAAAAGCCCTCATGGCTGTAGGGTTCCGCTCCTTGAAGGGGATAGCCAATAATGGTGAGCCACTGCTCTTTGGCAAAGCACACATAGCCGTCTTGCACAAAAGGTGCACCGCCAGAAACGGCCTGCATAAAGGGTATGGAGTGCTCCGGTACGTTGGCGGCAGCAAGAATATGGCGAATGTCAAGCATGAAACCTCCATTGTGAACAGCAGTAAAGTATATGCAAGCATTAAGTGCTACATATGTCAAGTGTCATAAGGGGAGTGCAGGAAATGAGTAGACTTTTTTTTTGAAAATTTCTGAGGAAATCCCGCACAGCAATTTTGTAGAAATATTTACAAAAAGCTCTTTTTTGCGTATATGATTGATACATATATTGTGTGCACCAAGGAGAGACAATGCAGCTTATTTCACTTCAAGTAATTGCCTTTATAACAATTTTAGGCGGTGTAATTTTTATTGCGGATGAAAGTTCATCGATGATTTTTATTGTTCTTGGGCTTGTGTTTTTATTGATTCCTCTATTTTTTCTCATTTTTTTGGTACGAAAAATACTTAAAAATAAGTCCGAAGGCACAAACTCCAGTGGCAAAAAACGCAATTCTGACCATGACAGCGAAAGCAATAGTGATGGAGGCGGTAATGGCAGTGGTGACGGCGGTGGTGACGGCGATTAGTGCGCAACTCGTAGTACGCTAAACAAGCTGCAATAAATCTCTAAGATAAGCCGCATCCACATTGTTTGGCAATGTGGCAATGCGTTCGCCAAGCTTTAGCATATCTGCATTCTCTGTGTTGCATTTTGCACACAATAAAATATAGGCGTAAACATGGAAAGCTAATTTATTAGTATTTTTGATAGTTGCCCCATTTTCCATGTTGTGCAAATAACGCGCAAGCCTTTGCTTGTGTACAGCAATTTGCTGCACAAAGGGCACTTCCGGTACAAAATTATCTTGCATAAAATATTGCATAGCTCTATTTTGCGCACGCATACGCTCTTGATGTGTCTGCGTAAGATTTTGACTTTCTAAATTATTATCATAATGCAAATAAAGCCCAAGCTCTTCCGGCACGTGTCTAAAAGGGGCGTGTTCTGCCATGCGTAGCCACATATCATAATCCCCCGCCACCCTATAGCTAGCATCAAAAAAGCCTGCTTTTTCATGCACACTCTTGCGCCACATGGGCTGTGGTCCCACCTCACAATGGCGCAAAAGATTAAGATAATCATAAGGTAAACGGCGTAAATATCCCGCAATGGGGGCCGAGGCAAAGAGAGCATTTTCTTCATGAGTCACTCGGCAATCCGGATACACCAAGGCCACATGGGGATGGGTGTCAAGCTCTGCAGCAAGACGCTCAAAAGCATGCGGTGCGTGACGGGCGTCAGCATTGGCATTGGTGATGTATTTACCTTGTGCCATGTGAATGCCCCTATTCCACGAAGCATAAAGCGTTTCCCTTTCCTGAGTTCTATAATAAATAATATTCGGATATTGCCGTGTATATGTTTCCGCTATGGCGCCTTCAATTTCTGGTGAATTGGCATCAATGATAATCACTTCTGTTTGCGAGAAAATCCTTTGTGCCCCAAGGTCGTTAAGACAGGCTTTTAAGAAGCGTTCAGCCTTATACACTGAAACAATGGCGCTGATTGTATACCTAGGGGTGTCTTTTGGTGTAACTGCATTCATACGAGCCTCAACTTCAAATTGTTTTCATAAAATAACTTGCTTTTCAAGAGCTTGCAAGATTAAATGGCAAAAGGATTTTTTATGCACATTCACCTTTGCATACATCATTTTTTTAGGTATGTTTTGAAGGTAATTATTTTACAGATACTATGATTAAGGAGATACATCATGATTAGAAAAGCACAAAAAGTTGAAAAACTTACCGTAGAAAAAGCCCGTGGCGGTAAAGGTGATATGCTCACTAGCGTCCTTTTACTTGAAGATGAATTTTGCAATAAAGGCCGTATGTTTAACCATTCCGTCCTCAAACCCGGCTGTTCTGTGGGCTACCACGGGCATGAAGGCGATTTTGAAGCCTATTACATCCTTAAGGGTGCCGGTAGCTATAATGACAATGGAGTGGAGCGTCCCGTAAGTGCCGGCGACGTGACCTTATGTAAAGACGGTGAAAGCCACGGCCTTGAAAATACCGGCACAGAAGATTTAGAATTCATTGCGCTTATTTTGTACTCTAAATAGCGTTACGCATAGCTATGCACATGCAGCGGCTGCTAAACAGGAATAATCTTTTTTATTAACTTAGACATTATAAAAGGGGGAGAAGGTCATACCTACTCCCCCTTTATTTAACCATGCATTATTACCTACGAAGCAGGTATAGTATCCACAGGCTGCGTTAGTAAAAATTCACCCTTCTCAATCCAACTTTTCAGCTCGTTTGCCACTTCCAGTGATAAGTTATAACTGGTGAGGGGAACGGTCTTTACCTTTTTATTCATAAGTTCAATTTCTCCGCTCATGAGCTCATCAAAGGGGGCATGTGCCAAAATTTTGGGTATGCAGTTGGGATAATCGTGCCCATAGTCCTTGATAGGCATAAGGATATCGCTGTTGTCTGCACCTGTAAACCATGCAATTTCTTCATTTAAAATTGGGATAGGAATACCCACGCCCACATTTAAGGTGCAACCATAGCCAATGAGCGAAAGGCCACGCAAATACTTTTGCTGCATATTTTTCAAATCACCCTTAAGCATAAGTGTGCCCGATGCTGTGAGGGGTAAGCCTCGCTCGGTGCGCTTGGGGCTAGCTACGTGCTGTGTGCCGGCGCCGATAACATAGCCAATACCGCCCCCAAGGAAGATACGAGTACCAAGGCCAATGGTGCGGAAATAAGGGTCGTTAAAAAGTGGCGACAAATGCCCAGCAGTGGCATAGTTCAAATTTTGCATATTGGGTCTGAGCGGCCCCATATAGGTGTAGATGACCCTGCCTGTAAGGTTCACGGCGGCATTATAATTTTGATAGCAATTTCTTGGGTTTAACAGCTCCGCAAAGGGCAGATCGGCTAGGGTGATATGCCTATCAGCGGTGCGTCTTGGGTAGCAATCTGTGCCATAGGATTCAGCCTTTAAATGCACACTTTTGCCGGCCACAAGGTCTTCAATAACGTGCGCTCCACCATAGGAAAAAGTACCTGGATATGGGTCATTTAAGGGGTCACCTTCTTTCATTTCGGTAACGCCAAGATAACCATCAGCAG
>CAYJHS010000011.1:21495-21746 GCA_964369815.1 uncultured Desulfovibrionaceae bacterium | reverse complement strand
GGGGATGGATACAGTAACGAGTACAGCCACTTGGTTTCTGTTGCGAATGCTCAACAATTTTTGTTCTGCATCGCCAACTTTAATTTTGTAGTCTTGTAAAAAGCAGTATGGATCTGCTACTAAAAGTCCTACGTCCGCCTTGTCCATGCTTTGCAAAACAAGAAATGGCGCATCGGGACGCATCTGCAACAAGATGCACTCGTGCCCCCCTTCAAAACCGGCCAGACCACGTGGAAAATAGATAACTTTAT
>CAYJHS010000011.1:15660-21485 GCA_964369815.1 uncultured Desulfovibrionaceae bacterium | reverse complement strand
AGTCATATCACTTGGCACATAAATACCAAGCTTCACTTGCTTTCCCTGCAAGCTCAGCACTTTGATGCGTATGTTTTCCCCAATATAAATGCTTTCATTGGGGCGACGTGTAAGTATTAACATAACAACCAGCTCTTTATATAATAAACATTATATTACACAGTTACTAAAAAAGTCAACTACTATAAACTGTTAAGGAAATGCTGTTTTCCCTTTACAGAAAATCAAATTTAATCAGCGTTTCCTAAATAAATTTTGTGAAGTTCAACTGCAATATCATGGAAGAAGATTGTAAAACAGTTGAGTAGGTTAGCTCGTTTTTTGCCAATTCATTAAGCAACTCTGTTAAGTCTATATCTTCAGTATAGCTTAAACGGGTTTGTTGGTCTAGCTTTTCATAGTCCAGCATATCTTCAGCTAAATCAAGGCGATTGACAAGGCCGCCCTGTCTGGTGTTTTGGGTTAAATAATGCTCATGTGCCGCAGTAATGGTCACAAGGCTTTCACCAATGCCGTCGGATTCGTTATTTTCGCAAAAGGCGATAAGTTGGCCTACGGCTTCAAAAATATTAGGGCCGTCAACGGTTTGTCCATTATATTGTCCGCCGAAAATATCTTTGCCTACTTGGTTGACGGCTATATATGTATTATCCATAATTTCATAACCAAGCTCCGCACGATCGGGGTGAATGACCATTTGCGTGCCAGCTTCAAGGGCGGTGGTGCCACCATTTTGGGAACTTAACTCTAAAAAACCACCGGGTACAGCCACCGTGGCCGAACCGGGAGGGCTTGGCACTTGGCTTGTGGCTTTCACCCATGTTTCACCGCCGTCATTACTATAGGAATAGTGGATGACGGCGCCGGCTTGAGCCAAATCTACCGATTCATCAATGCGCACCGTGGTATTTTGCGAAAAAATACCGTGAGCATTGAGGGAAATGTCATCCGGCCCATTGAGCATATCTACGCGGCGTGGCTGCATATCCATGCTAAAATCTGCTGGCAAGGTGGATGTGGTAGAGTTTTGTACATCTAGCTCCACAGATGCAGCATTGCCCTCAGCGTCGGTGAAGGGGAGGAGCACCTTGCCATCTGCGGGGTCTGGTACAGTAATGGTACCGGCTACCCAAGAAAGTCCACCATCAAGACTGGTTTGATAGCTCACGGTACTACCGGGGGCACGTAAGTTGGCCTCGGCGGTGAGTTCAAAAAGTACATTGTCTGTAAGGTCGGCACGCACGTCAGTCTTTAAGCCGGGGATGCCATTTTCTGTGACTGCATAGGCACTGGTATCGCTGTCATCACCCTGATATGCTGCGGTGGGATATAAATACAAGAACGTACCATTGGAAGAAGTGATTTCTTCGGATGGCGCAGGTTCTGTGGTGGCCGTGACTGTGGTGCCGGGCTGCAATTGTAAGGTGACGCCTTCCATGCTGAAGGAGCTTTCACCGGCAGGCAAGGTGCCCTCAGTCCAGGTGGCTCCGCCGTCCTTAGACCATTGATATTGTAATTCATCCACGCCCACGGTGCCTGTGGTCATAAATTGCACAGTCATACTTTTGTCAGCGCTACCGGTCACAACAGCGCCGCTAAGGTCTACATCGGGATCACGAGTCGTGACACCCATGCTTTCCTCAAAGGCCGTACCTTGATAGTCATGTCCGCCAAAGATAGCATTGTCTTCAAATTCTACGTTAGAAAGGTTGATGAGCTGTCCAAAGAGTTCTTCAATTTGGTAGCCGATTTGCTTTCTATTTTCCGCTGTCATGGTTTCTGTGGCGGCTTGTTCGGCAAGGGTTTTAATTTCCGCAATGGTGGCACTTACCTGTTGTAAAGTAGCGTCGGTAAGCTCAAGCCAACCACGAGCTGTATCAACATTACGTTCATATTGTTCTGTTTCTTCAATTTTTGCACGACTATTGAGCACCAGCGCAGTACCAGCGGGGTCATCGGAGGGCTTATTAATTTTCTTTTGGGTACCACCTTGCATGGTGGTTTCCATAAATTCCGTCAAACTTGTCTGCATATTCTTCAAGTTTGTATCGTATATCATTGAGTTAGAAATGCGCATAAAAGCCTCCTTATTGCTTTAAGCCCAGCAGGGTTTCTAGCATCTGATCGGCGGTGGTGATGAGCTTGGCCGCAGCGGTATAGGCGTGTTGGTATTTAATGAGGTTTGCCATTTCTTCATCAAGGTTTACCCCAGAAACGGCTTGCTGCTGATTGCTAAGATCATCGGCAAGGGCGGTATTATATTCGGCATTGGGTTGTGCTGTACGGGTATCGGCACCTACACGAGACACCAAGGTGCTATAATACTCCACAATGCTTTGGTCAGTGGTGGTACGCCATGGCGTTTGCATGGTGATGTCTTTGGTAAATAAATCACCTATGTTATTGGCAAGAGCATTGTCACCGGGGTTCAATTCATTGTCACCGTTTACATAACCGGCATTGATGCGATTGTGATTGGTATGCAGTTCTGTATTTACTGCAATGGTGGAAGCGTCGGTGCCTTGAAAAAAGGTGTTAATGCCAAGGGCAGCCATAAGACCGGTGGTATCTTCGCCTACTGCAAAGTCCAGCGGGGGGTTTCCGGCGGCATTGCTGGTTAAATTGAGCTTGCCGTCAATGATTTCTGCAGAAAGGTTATCGCCATAGGTGTCGTTGATGGCGTCACGCACGTCCACAAGGCTGTGTATTGCAGGGTCAAAAGACTGTACACCGGGGGTGACGCTGTCAAAGTCAAGGCTTGCGCCTTCCATATAGGCACAGGTATCGGCATTATATAAATGTAATTGTATGGTGCCGCCTTCTATGCGGTCATAAAAGTTTAGACCGCTTTGAGGTGTGCTTAAGGGAATGGCAGTATCGCCAACACGCTCACTGCCGGCATAAAAGTTTTGAAAATCAAGGCCGGCGCCTTCGCTGTGCAATTTATTTAATTCCCAAATGAGAGCTTCGGCTATGGCATCCATTTCGTCTTCGTATACGCCAATGTGATTATCACGCACGTCAAAGTGTGCTGTGATGGAGCCGCCCGTTAGGCGTTGTTCATTTTCCACGCCGCTAAAGTTCGTTTGCGGGGTGATATTTTGCGGCCCACGGGTAGGCTCAATAAAGTATACGCCGCTCTTGGGCATGACAGTAAATTTATCACCAGTGGTAAAATCGTTCATTTCCGTAAAGGAAATATTGAGGTCATGTACTTGCACGGGGTCAATTTCGCCGTTACCGTCGGTATCGGTTACTTGAAATTCTTGTATGGAGCCGTCAGCATTGCGTACCCAAGTACTACCGCCGTCTAGTGATACCCGATAGGACCGAGGAGGAACATCGCCCCCATTTCCGCCATTGGTCATTTCGATGGTGTATTCATAGGCGTCGGCGCCGTCAAAAATCACTTCGCCTTCATACTCAGAGGTAGAGAGGAGATTATTTTCTGCACGAGGGCCAAGGAATTGTAATTCAAAAGTTTCTATTCCTTGCACCAGTGGCATGCCGGCACTGGTACGCACAACAAATTCACCTTCGGCGGTGGTTTCGGTGGTTACGTCAAGAAGCGTTGCAAGCTCACGCACAGCCACGTCACGCTTGTCGAGTAAATCATTGGGATTGCTTGTATCGGGGATGGTGGCTTGCGCAATTTGCTTATTGAGCTGAGC
The DNA here is from genome assembly GCA_964369815.1 of uncultured Desulfovibrionaceae bacterium. Lineage (GTDB taxonomy): Bacteria > Desulfobacterota > Desulfovibrionia > Desulfovibrionales > Desulfovibrionaceae > CAYJAD01. The sequence continues at coordinate 17,814 of CAYJHS010000011.1, read as the reverse complement.
GATGTTTTCGATGAGCTCATTGGCTCTATCCACGTCTACCTGAATGCTTAAGTCCATTTGGTGGCGGATATCATCTAAATCGTCCATGGTCTGATTCATGAGCAAGCCCAAGTTGTCCGCCAAGGAGACAAGATTTTGGCGGGTAGCTGGGTCATCGGGACGTAGGGCAAGGTCTTCCCATGCTTTAAAAAAGGCCGACATGGCATCGTTGATACCGGTGCGGTTGGATTCGTTAAAAATGCTTTCCACAGAGGTCATGGTGTTGGTTTGCTCTTCCCAGCGTGAAGCCTCGGCAGACTTATCAAGGAAGGAAACTTCCACAAATTGGTCAAAGCGGCGTAATACCTGCACAGCATCAACGCCAAGCCCCTGAGAGCCCGGCTTCATATTTAAGGCATAGGCATCCTCAAGCTGTACATATTGGCGGGAATAGCCGGGAGTGTCCACATTGGCAATGTTATTACCAGTGGTTGCGATGGTGGCTTGTTGCGCCCTTAGACCAGATTGTCCAATATTAAGGAGGTGACTAATACTCATCTATAACCTCCCTGAAATAAGAGCTGCTTCCGGACGACGATTGCCCATGTAGCCACGTCTGCCATAAGTGAGAGATGTTTTGGGGGTAAGCTGGGCATGCAATTCGTTCATAATACGTTGACGTTGATCAAGCAGAGCAAGGGAGAGCTGTGCATTACGAGAGGCAGCACGAGCGGCCTTTTGTTCGCACTTGTCAATTTCTTGAAAAATGCCCATAATCTCTTTGCCCTGACTTTCGGGTAAAAGAGAGGCGTATACTTTGACTTTGCCGCCATCAAGCATTTTCTTCACGCTCATTTTTTCATTGGCCATTTGGCGGATAAGCTCATGAATGCTCATCTCTAGAGAAACAACCTTGTCTGTTTTGCGCTCACGCAACAGGGCATATTCTTCTTCAAGCAAGTGAACAAGAAGTTTCATGGCTTGCTTTTGACGATTTAATGCGGTGCGTATGCGTTGGTACATGATGTTTCTCCAGAGTTAAAATTGGGGGAATTTTCTACCCCATAAAGTTTAGTATAGTATATCTTGCAAAAACTATGCCTATACCTCTTCTTTGTTGTTTGTTTGTGGAGGCACTGTGCTTGGTGGAGGCATAAAGTGCTGCCCAAGTCCTGTGCTTGCTTGCGCTGCAGGAGATACAACCGGCGCTACTACAGGTGCAGCAGGTGCGGTGGGGGCTATTGTTGTTGCAGATGACGGAGTCATTGGCGTTGCTGTATTTGCTGTAGTAATGGGCATGGCTGTCATTTGTTGGGCTTGCCCTTGAGTATTATGCGCCGCTTGTGCCGCTGTCATGTGTTGTACTCGTGGAGCCTGTGTCATTTTTAAGGCTGCATTAGCTTGCACATTGGCTTGCACATTAGCTTGCGGATTTGGTTGCGACATTGCGTTAGTCATAAGTGCCTGACGTACTAATTTTTCTGTGTCACCACGGCGTTCGTTTTTAGGGATGTTGGTAGTAAAGGTGGTGCGTGTTATGCCGCCTTGTTGCGGTTGTTGTTGCGCTTGCGTATGGCTAGGCGGTAATACTCCCTGAGCAGGTGGATTGGTGCTTGCTGCGGTTTGCGCTTGTTGTGCACGTTCTGGGCCTGTCATAGCTTGTAAGCCATTCATTTGTCCCTTACTTTGCAAACCAGTTAAAAATTGTTGCACCACAGTAGCGTTTGGTGCAGCACTTGCTTGCTGAGCAGCTTGTTGACTTTGCAAGCCGGTAATAAAGTCTTGTAAAGCACTATTGTCTTGGGATCCGCTGTTGCGAATAATTTGTGTTTGCATCTTAGTAGGCGCAGTAGGCACAGGCTGAGGTGCAACGGCTTGCGAAGCAGGGTTTTGTCCAGATACATTTGCGGAAGTTTGAGCAATCTCTTCATACAAAGGCGTCGTGCTTGCAGGGCCTTTCGGCTTTTCAGCTAAAAGATCGTCTTGTATATTTGTCTCGGTTTTTTTGTCCAGCTTATCTAAATTCGCCAGAGGAGATGGCATAAATGGGGCAGGAGCAATGGCAAAGCCCTTGCTACTACCAAGACCATTTTTTATTGGATTAAGCGCTATACCGCCGGAGTTTGCACGTGCGGCACCTTCAGCTGTGGTGCGACTGGCTGCCATAAGATTTTG
>CAYJHS010000011.1:14436-15650 GCA_964369815.1 uncultured Desulfovibrionaceae bacterium | reverse complement strand
AAAACTTTTCTTCTCTCCCTACCAACGGATTTTCTTGGGGTAAGGTGGCGCGCATTTGTTGCCACATTTTTTGGATAAATATGGACTCAAAGCCTTCGCACTGTTCACGGAGTTTCTTGGCTTTTTCTTGCGGGGTCATGCCGCTTTTGCCAAGAGCCTTAATTTCTTGTTGTGCCAATTCTACTTTTTGCCTTTGCAAGCTTATGCTGGCATTATTGGCCGTACTGGCTAAAGGAATATTTGACATATTATATGACCTCCAGTGTGGCATGTAGCGCACCAGATACTTGCAAGGTGCGCAAGATAGAAATAAGATCTCGTGGAGTGGCGCCAATGGCGTTTAATCCGTCCACAAGTTCTTGTAAGGTGGCACCTTCCCCCATCATAAGACGGCGATTTTCTTCACGTACATTGACGGCGGTTTCTGGTGAGAGCACTGTTTGTCCTTGAGAGAAGGGCCCAGGCTGTGAGACTTGTTCCGCTTCTTGCACAGTAATTTGCAAAGAGCCATGCGCTACGGCGGTTTGCGACACACGCACATTGCGTCCAAGCACCACGGTGCCGGTTTTTTCGTCTACTACTACCTTGGCAGGGCCATCGGGGGAAACTTCAATATTTTCAATGGATGCCATAAGGGGCACCAAGTTACCTTGATATTGTCCCGGCACACTAATTTGCACGGTGGAAGCGTCAATGGCTTTGGCAAAATTACCGCCCATGGCGGTGTTAACACGTTCGGAAATATTTTGGCTGGTGCTAAAGTCAGCATTGCGCAAAGAAAGTGTCAAATTGCTTTGGTCGTTAAACTGAAAGGGAATGCCACGTTCTACAATGCCGCCGCCGGGGATTAAGCCCACGGTGGAAATATTTTTTTGTGTGGCAGCCGCTGCGCCAGCCGCTGTGAAGCCACCAACAGTTAAGGAACCTTGTGCCAACATGTAGGTTTTCCCGTCAACGCCCTTGAGTGCTGTTTGCAAAAGCACGCCGCCAAGCAAAGAAGTTGCATCGCCTACAGAGGATAAAGTTACATCCAAGCGAGAACCGGGCTTGGCAGATACAGGCATACGTGCCGTCACCATAACTGACGCCACATTTTTGACTTTTAGCTTTGCAGGGTCAACGCCTACGCCCATTTTGTCCATCATGTTGGCAATGGAAGCGGTGGTAAAGGTCACGTTGGTTTTGTCACCAGGGCCCGCCCGGCCCCCCCCCCG
>CAYJHS010000011.1:6370-14426 GCA_964369815.1 uncultured Desulfovibrionaceae bacterium | reverse complement strand
AATGAGCTGGTTGTCACGTTGTCCTGAAAATCTCGCAATATCCTTAATGCGTACGGCGTGAGCAGGTAAGACTAAGAGCAAGATTAAAGCTGCAATAAGGAACAGATGTATGTGCAAACGTATGGCGTATTTAAAGGCAAAATTAGGTGTCAAAAACATGACGGTTCTCCTGTAGGGTGGTTCCCTTACGGGAGTAATAGCATTAAGTGTGCCAAAAAGAGTCTAAGTAAAAAAACTCTTGACTTTAGAGGCGTGACTATACAAAAAATTATGAAAGGTGATAAGCGTGTTGCAGCATTTAACTAAATATGAATATGTCTTGCAAAAGGATGTGGAGAAGGAGCATAGCGTTTTCCCTATTCCTTATATATGGTTGTGCTGGCTGCAAGGCGCTAGTGCCATGCCGGAACTTGTGCGGGCTTGTGTGCGTAGTGTGCAAAAGCATCATCCGCAGCACAAAATTAAGCTTTTAGATTATACGAATATACAAAATTTTATCACTATTCCTGAACATATTTTACATAAACATGATACAGGCGTCATAGGGTATGCCCATTTTTGCGACTATGTACGTGTGGCCTTATTGGCAAAATATGGGGGAACTTGGATAGACTCCACGGTATTTCTTACACATACCTTACCAAACGACGTTTTTAACGAGGATTTTTTTGCATATACCTTTCCGCCTTGGTGCAATTTAACGGTTGTGCCAAGTTTGGAAGTTGTTTTTTCCGACAGCACAAAAGAGCAAGACAGAAAGATTTTTTCTAACTGGCTCTTACATGCGAAGCCCAACAATCGCTGCGTAGTTCTCCTAAAGCTTTTTTTAGAAGAGTATTGGGCGCATGAAGATAGAGCTTTTGACTATTATATGTTTCACTTATTTGCAACTTATATGGTATTACAGGACAGTATTTGTGCAAAAATATTTAAGGATATGCTAAAAATAAATAATGCGTATGCACACTTAATGCAACAGTGTCAAAATCGTCCAATAGATTTACAATTATATGAAGAGATTACAGGGCTTAGTCCTGTGCACAAGCTTTCTTACAAGATCACGCCACAGGTTTTACCTCATTCCTTTGCAAGTGCCATTGCGCATGGTGTATAAGCTGACCTAAAGCTTTATGCACGCACTTTGTAGAGTATGTAACATTTAGGACTCATAAAAAAATACTTAAAGCGTGTCCAACATGCTTGCGTATTAAGCGTTTACGGTTTATATGTGTTCTTACTATAAATGTTTGAAGGTTATTTATGTTGACATTGGTCTTAGCCGTGGGGCTTGCTTTAATCATATCTGCCGTATGTTCCCTTACAGAAACCATGCTTTATTCAGTTTCTTGGGCGCATATTGAGTCCTTGCGTAAAAAGGGAAAGCTTTCTGGTGAATTGCTTTTTCAAATGCGCTCGCACGTAGAACGCCCCATAGCCGCAGTTTTAACCTTAAACACCATTGCCAACACCGCTGGCTCTGCCGTGGCGGGGGCAGCTTTTTCTTCTGTTTTTGATTCGGTGTATATGGGCGTTTTCGCGGCAGTTTTCACTTGTTTGATTTTAATTTTTGGGGAAATTATCCCTAAAACTGCCGGAGTGCTGTATGCCAACCCTGTTTCGTCGGTGCTGGCAAGGCCGTTGTTTTTGATAACGAAATTATTTTCACCGATTATTTGGCTTTCTGCATACATAACAAAACTTATTGCTCCCAGTGGCGGCGCTGCGCAAATGTCGGAGGAGGACATTCGGGCGGTGGCTAGCCTTTCTCGTAAAGCCGGGAGCATTCAACCCTATGCAGAAAAAACCATTACCAATGTGCTTTCCTTGGAGCGCAAACTTGTGCGGGAAATTATGACCCCTCGCACCGTGGTGTTTTCGCTGGCGGCAGACTTAAGTATGGCCGAGGCCATTAAGCTGCCGGAAATCTGGCATTATAGTAGGATTCCTATTTATGCAGAGCACAACGAAGACATTATTGGCCTTGTGGAGCGGCGCACCCTAGCACAGGGGCTTGCCACAGGGCAAAATCAGGGCACGTTGCGGGATGCTATGCGTCCGGTGCATTTTGTCCCAGAAAGCCAAACCTTGGATAAGCTTTTGCAATTTTTTCTTAATTCACGTGGGCATCTTTCTGTCGTATTGGATGAGTATGGCGGTTTGGCTGGCGTGGTTTCATTAGAGGATGTGTTAGAGGAAATATTAGGACGTGAAATCATAGACGAAAGCGACGCTGTGGCTGACTTGCAAGAGCTGGCCCGAACCCGTCGTAAAGAGGCTATTGCAAATACTAGTAAATAACTAAGAATCTGCTATAATACTACTCAGTATTTTGTTGCTTTATTTGCTTTTTTTCTCTGTGTCTTTGAAAACGGTGTTCAAAATAGACTGTATTTACAGGCTTTTATTTTTTAGTAGGAATAATTCTTACTTGTAAGTCTTGCGAAATTAGTTTATGGAGAAACATATAACGTCTAGGATTACTCTATGGCAAAAAAGAATTCAACTCCCATGTATGTAGCTGCTTTACTCCTTTTTTTGAGTGGAGCTGGCTATCTTATCTATTCTGGTCTTTCAGAAAATAGCGTTTATTTTTTGAATGTCTCTGAAGCACTCGCTGCTGACAGCACAAAACTTAAAACCGCCCGTCTTTTTGGCACGGTTGCGGCAGAAGATCTTTCTAAGATAGAGGATGGCCCTGGGGTTGTTTTCCGTCTTGTAGATGCTGCTGATAACAGCAAAACCTTGATGATTGACTATCGCGGTGCTGTACCGGACACCTTTAAAGCCGGTGCAGAAGTCATTGTGGAGGGCGGCCTTGCCCCCGACGGCACCTTTAAGGCCAAGACAGTCATGACCAAATGTCCGTCAAAGTATCAAAAGGAAAATCGAAAAACCTAGTTTGAGGTTTTTTGTTCTTACTTTAAAATCGCAATGACGCATTGCGGTTTCTTGTGTGCTGTAATTTTTATGGTTCATTGCTTAATGTGCGAAAAATGTAACAGTTCTATATCATTGGAGTATTTATGTATATTTTTGCCTACGCCATGCTTATTGTGGCTATGTTTTGTAGTCTTGGTGGTGCCTTGCTTGCCGCCACACAGCTTTTTCAGGGTAGATCCACGGGGCTATTTATTATCGAAAAAGCACAAGTAGTTATGACAGCGGCTTTGGTTCTGGCTAGTGCCTTGCTTTTGAACGCTTTGTACTGGAACGACTTTTCACTTGTCTATGTGGCAAAATATACAGATAGAATTCTCCCTGTTTTCTATAGGTTAACGGCCTTTTGGGGAGGCCAGCCCGGATCTTTGCTCTTTTGGGCTTTGTCAGTGGCTGTGTTCGGAACAATCTTTTCCTTCACCTCTTCCTATAAAAACCTTACAGAGGAAACCCGCCTTTGGTTTTGGATTTTCTTCTTAGGTGTCATGGGATTTTTTGCGCTTTTACTCACCGGTTGGAGTAATCCTTTTGTAATACAAACTCCTGCTCCGGCTGACGGCAGCGGTTTGAACCCCCTCCTACAAAACCCCGGTATGATTTTTCACCCACCCTTACTTTTTTGGGGCTATGGCGGCTTTGCTATTCCAAGCTGTTTGGCGTTAGCGCAATGTCTTTCGGATAATGAAGAAATCGAAGGTTCATGGGTAGATGTTGTCCGTCCCTTTACCTTGCTGGCTTGGTTGTTCCTTACAGCGGGTATTATTTTAGGCGCTTGGTGGGCCTATATGGAACTTGGCTGGGGCGGTTACTGGGCATGGGATCCAGTAGAAAATGCCTCTATTATTCCATGGCTTATAGGCACCGCCGCCATTCACACTACCATTATTCAGTCCCGACGCAGTAAGCTTTTACGTGTAAATGTCTTTCTTATGGCTTTAACCACCGTGTCGGCTTTCTTTGCTACTTACCTCGTGCGCAGTGGGGTTGTACAGTCGGTGCATGCCTTTGGTGATGGCGGCGTGGGAACACCACTACTTACTTTTATTGTGTTCACCACCGTCATCAGTGGAGTGATCGCCTTTGTGGGCTATAATAGCAGAAGAAGCCTTGTGGGACTTGAAAGTCGCGAAGGTATGTTGGTGGTGACGGCGTGGGTCTTGCTTATGCTCTCGCTCATAATCTGTCTTGGCACTTTGTGGCCGATAATTTCTTCTCTTTGGTCAGCGCAACCACAAGGGCTAGATGCGGCCTTTTACAATAAAGTCTGCTTGCCGCTCTTTGCCCTTATTACCACCATCTTTGCCTTTTGCCCTTGGCTGAAATGGAATGGCGGCGTGCGTGATTGGAAAAAACTTGGCGTGGTGCTGGGGGCTTTCGTCGTCACCGGCATAGCGCTTTGGATGTTTGACTATCGCCAGCCCACAGCCTTTGTTGCAACGGCGGCAGGCGCAGCGGCGGTTGTGTCCATTGGCTTGCTCATTATGGAAAAATCTACCCTTAAGAGCCTGCCCACTTTGGCGGCACATGGGGTGCACTTAGGCTTGATTTTAGTAGTGATTGGTGTGGCTTTTTCTGGGCCATACAAGACGGAAAAAGACTTGACCATTAGCAAGGGAGAGACCATCCAAGTAGGTGACTACAAGGTGGGTCTTGTGGACATAACCAGTGGTGAAAACAAAGCTTTTGAATATATTGAAGCACGGTTGCAAATAACCGATGCTAATGGAACCCTTGTGGGGCTGCTCGCACCGCAGCGTCGTATTTATTTCAAATTTGGCAATATGCAGTTTTCTGAGGTAGATACTGTCTTTGGTCTTGGCAATGAGCTGTATGCTACCTTGCTTGGCCTTGGCGGTGCTGATAAGGCCATAGTGAAATTTAGCGTCAATCCCTTGGTGAACTGGATGTGGATTGGTGGCGTCTTTATGTGTCTTTTCCCCTTCTTGGGTTTACGAGGTATAAATCGTAAAAAAGAGGACGACGACGAGGGCGCTCAAAGTGTCGCTTCGGCTGCTGATTAGGTTGTAATCATGCTTTTAGCCCTGCATAAAGTGAGCAAGTTGTTTGCGCAGCGTTGTATCCTCAAGGACGTAAATGTCCGTATTGAGAGCGGCACTGTGACCTTGCTTACCGGTGCCAATGGTGCCGGTAAAACTACGCTTATGCGTATTATGGCTGGCTTGTCCAAGCCAAGCTTTGGCAAGGTAGAGCATGGCGTTGACGAAAGAGAGCTAGGCTATTTGGGACACGCTACCTTTGTTTATCCGGCTTTAACGGCGCAAGAAAATTTGCAGTTTTGGGCAAATATGTATGGACTGGAAGAGAAAGAGGAAACAAGCATTCGCACGGTGCTGGAAAGGGTGGAACTCCTCCCTTTTGCTGGCGAAAAAGCAGGAGTTTTTTCTCGTGGGATGGCGCAAAGGCTTAATCTTGCACGTTTGTTGATGCTTAAACCCAAACTGTGGCTTTTGGATGAACCAAGTACTGGCCTTGATGTGCGCTCAAGCGCGCTCCTACGCCAAGAAGTACTCCAAGCCAAAGATGGTGGAGCGGGAATCGTGTGGATAAGCCACGATGTGCAGACACATGCCACCTTTGCCGATGCCATACTGCATATAGAAAAGGCCCAAGTAATACAAAGCGCATCTTCCACACAGGAGGCAGCGTCATGCTAAGAGCCATTCTTGCTCTAGTGCGTAAAGACTTGCGCCTTGCGAGGGGACACGGGCTTATTCAGGCCTTACTCCTTGGCTTGCTCTTGCTTTTTGTGTTCAGCTTATCGCAAGACGTGGGTACAGTTATGACAGCGCAAGGGGCGGCGACCATTTTTTGGTTGGCTTCTGCCTTTTGTCAGGTGCTTGTTTTTAACATGCTCTATGGCATTGAAGAAACAAACAATGCTCGCCAAGGGCTTTTGCTGATGCCACAGCCTTTACAAGTTGTGTGGATGGGCAAGGCCATTACGGGCTTTTTGCTCATCTTTTTGGCTCAGTTAGTGTTTTTGCCGGCAGCTATTGTTTTTTTGGGGCAGAGTATTTCTGCGCACTGGCCACTAGCTTTGCTGGCTATTTTATTAGTTGATGTGGGCATGGCGGCTTCAGGTTCTCTCCTTGGTGCGCTCTCCCAAGGGCAAGCCGCACGAGAATCGCTATTGAGTATTATTCTTTTCCCCTTACTTATTCCTTTGCTTTTGGCGGGTATTCGAGTGGGGGCAGGAGGCTTTGATGGTGCTGTACCGGAGGGTATACATAATTGGCTGGGCGTCGCCATGGCCTTTGACGCACTTTTTTTAAGCGCCGGACTGTTACTTTTTGAATATATATATGGAGGGGAAGAATAGATGTCTCTTGTAAAAATACTTGCGCTCCTAGGTGCCGTTGCCATGTGCGTAAGTCAATGGTTTATTTTTGTATATGCCCCTGTGGAGCAGCACATGGGCTTGGTGCAAAAAATATTTTACATCCATTTACCTCTAGCGTGGTGGGCACTCATAAGCTTTTTTGTGGTTTTTGTGGCTTCCATTGCATATTTAAAGACCCGTTCACCCAAGTGGGATACGCTTGCCAAAGCCAGCGCAGAAATAGGCGTACTCTGTGCAGGGCTTTCCATTGTCACCGGCTCCATTTGGGCCAAGCACTCTTGGGGGGTGTGGTGGACATGGGACCCGCGCTTAACCACGGCGCTCATTATGTGGTTTGTATATACGGGGTATTTGATTTTGCGCGGACTTGATATGCCACGTCAGCGCAATGCCAATATTCGAGCCGTGGTGGGCATTGTGGCCTTTGTGGATGTGCCGCTGGTCTTTTTGTCGGCACGGCTATGGCGCTCAATCCATCCGGCGGTCTTTGCCTCCAAAGGCGGCGGCCTTGATGACGCTATGAAAGTGACTGTGTTTGTATGCCTTGGCGCCTTTGGTCTCATTTGGACGGCGTTGATTTTGTTACGCCAAAAGCAATTGACGCAAGAAGAAAAATTTGAAGATTTGTTTGCAGGGCGTTTTGAGTAATGTTTATAATATGTTTTGGGGAGACCTTTTTTGGAAAAAAGCTCTCGACCTACACAGAGCAGGCCTCCTTCAAAAAAGGCTTAAACTAAAATGCCGTTGCGGCAAAGTATATATTTAAACAATAAAGCGTTATTGCAACTAAAGTTTTTTGAAGGGGGTCTTGGGGGAAACTTTTGTTCACAAAAGTTTCCCCCAAGAAAGCTCTCTTTACAATAGGAGTAATTATGACAGAAATTCAATGGGTTTTAGCTGCTAATGTGGCTGTATGGCTTGGGCTTGGTGCCTATATATTCTACATCGCAAGAACGCAATGCGCTTTAGAAAAGCGTTTACAGCAAAAGGAGAGCATGGACAATGTTTGAGTTATCAACGTCTCGTAAGGTAATTTTGGGTATTTTGGCTTTGTCCATTGTGAGTATGCTAGTTGTGTCTTTCGTGCAGCGTATGGGGGGCACGGCGCTTATGGTGCAAAATACCGCAGGGACGCCTTCGGCAGCGCAAAGCAAAGCCGATGCGTTGACTGCTGAAATCGGGCAGCATATGCAAGAGTTGCAAAAAGACCCCAATAATTATGGGAACCTTGTGCACACATCGGACTTGTTGGTGCAATCAGAGCAGTGGGATGCGGCGGAATCATTTTTGCGCCGTGCTATTGCTCTTGATGCTACCAAGGCGCAGCCTTTTTATTTGCTGGGCATTGTTTTGCATAATCAAAAAAAGAATAAGGAAGCGGCCGTCGCCTTAGAAAAAGTGGTGGCTATAGATAATGATCCTTCGGCTCGCTACAGTCTTGGTGTGCTTTATATGTATTTTTTGCAAGACGTGCTTAAGGGGGTTGAGCATTTGCAAAAAGCTTTGGAAAACCCTAAAATCGAAGCAGAACTACGAACTGTCATTGAAAATGAATTGAAAAATGCTAAGGAAGCCATAGAGCAAGCTAAAAATGGGGTGGGGCAGGAAAAACCAGCGGCTGAGCCGAACAAATCAGACAAGGCTAGTGGCGAAGGTGCGCAGGGCGAAGCTGAAGCACCGCAAGATAACTCTGTGCAAAATACAATGAATACCACTGACGGAGAATAGGCATGGCTAAAAGAACACAAGATGTGAGAA
>CAYJHS010000011.1:0-6360 GCA_964369815.1 uncultured Desulfovibrionaceae bacterium | reverse complement strand
CCGAATAGACTTGAGCAAAAATCCGGCATGGTGAGTAAGGGCACTTTAATAGTTTCTGTGTTGTTAGCCTTATTTGCCGGAACGCAGCTTGGCTACTTTCTTGGTGGTACTACACTGAGCGGAACAAAGGCGCCACAAAGGCAAGAGCAACAAAATAGCGCTGAGCACGAGACGCATATTGCTGACGCTAAAAAGTTTACGGAGCAAAATCCCAAAAATGTGCAAGGGTGGATTGAGCTTGGGAACATGTACTATGGCGCCGGCAGAGCGCAAGAATCCATACTGGCCTATACTCGTGCCTTGGAGCTTGACCCAAGCAATGCCAATGTTATCACTGACAGAGGCACTATGTACCGTGCCTTAAAAAAATATGACTTGGCCCTTGCAGCGTATGAAAGCGCATCACGCATTGACCCAAAACACCAAAACTCCCTATTTAATGCGGGAATTGTGCTTTTCTTTGACTTAAAACGCCCAGCAGATGCTCGTAAAAAGTGGGAGCAACTTTTACGCGTTAATCCTAATGCCAAGGGGCCTGACGGCAGATTGGTAAAGGATATAATTCAAGACTTGTAATCTAAAAGAATTTTTAGTATTTTTAAGCAAGTCGTTATATATTTTTCTTACTTGCCTTTAAAATCGACGACTAAAAGCTTGTCTGTTAACAAGTTGTACGTGAGTAACTTGCAATCGTACTGGAGGGGAAGATGCCAAGTAAAGTCGTGAATCATTATAATCAACTAGACCTATGGACAAAGCGTTCATGGGTCTTGTTTGTTTTTTTTCTGCTGACATTTTTTGCTTTTACCTTAGGTAATGGTTTCATGAACCATGCGCAGGCGCAACAAGCGGTGCCCGTGGAATTGAAGTCAGGTTCTTTGTCTTTGTTGCCCTATGTACAAGCCTTGGTGGATGACACGGGGCTTATGCAAATAGGGCAAATTCAAAGTGAGAATACCCAAAAAAGATTTGCGCCTTTTGACTTTAAGAAAATCCGACAAGAGCAAGGGGTGTTATGGTTAAGACTACATTTTGCCCCCAGCGGCAATGTAGATGCTATAAATCCCGCACGTACTTTGTTGCTGGACTTAGGGCAAGATGTTGGTGCAAGTCCAAAGCTTTTTGTCTTAGAAAAAGACAGTGTTACCGAACAAACGCAATGGCAAGAGTATAAACCAAGTCAAGGTTCTGTGTTTTTGTTGCCACAAGTGGGCGATGTCCCCTCAAACATCTATATTCGCCTTGATGGAATCCCAGGAATTTGGTTTGCTCCTTATTTGCGCACGCCGCATAATATAGCTTCTTCTTATGAACTTTTTGCCACTCCTGCCGCCATAGTAGCGCTGTGTGTGGTAATGTTGCTGTGCCTTTTGCGGGGCTTTACCGAAAGAGGTCAATGGCGCTACTGGGCAGCTTTATATACAGCAGTGGTTTTATACTACGCCTTATACGGTGTGCCCATTAGTGGGCTAAGCTATGTGCCTATGGAGCATATGCTCAGGGCCATGGCTCCGGGGGTGGCACTTATTTTATTTGCCCATGTGGGACGACATGTGCTGAGTGCAGCGCAAAGCTCTCGAGGCTTTGGCGTACAATTTATGCTTTTGACCTTGGTGGGTGTGGTAGTAGCCTTATTACCCTTAGTGCCGGGTTTTGCATGGACAGTGCGCTATTTTAACTTATGGCCTATACTCATGCTGCTTTTTGTGCCTACGGCTATTGGAGCATGGATGGGTGGCATTGCAGGTGCTAAACGCTATATCTTATCTTGCCTTGTACCTCCACTTGGGGTGGCTGTGGCCTTGCTTGGGTTGTATGAGCCGGCGCACTTTGAGGAAATGGCTATTATACCGGCAAGCATGCTGTCAGCTATTCCCTTATGCGGCTTGGCATTGGGCGCATTAATGTTGGCAGGGACTGCTAGTATAGGGCCAGTGCCTGTACATAGCGAGGAGTCAAGCTATGAGCCAATGGAAGAAAGTATTAATGACCTTGTGCAGCAAGACCCCAACTTGCGTCTTGTGCCAGCGGGTGAAGCACAAAGTGAGGGCGAAGAAGGCTCTGGCGATATAGATGCCGAGGTGAAGAAGCTCGTCGCAGAACTTGAAGAGCAGTTGCGTTGGCCTGTGGAGCAGCTTTTACGAGAAGTTGCCGCCCTTGAAGCGCATGATTTATCAGCCGAAGCTAGAGAAAACGCCATTTCCATTGTGGGCTCAGCCAGAGATATTTGTAATATTGTTAATGCTTCTGCTAAAAATCGTCGGTCAATACCAGCCCTTGGCGGAACCGAAGAACGAGTCTTTGATTTACAAGGACTTTTGCGTCAAGCGCACGACAGTGTTGCCCCTACAGCAGACAAGAAAAATATAGCACTTTCGTGGTTTATGCAGCCAGATTTACCCCCCTCCTATAAGGGGGATGCGGTGCAGCTGCTCTTGGTGTTGCGCTTGCTATTAGAAAGTGCCGTACGCTCAACCCACAGAGGTGCCGTATATTTGAATGTGCGCCGCGTGCCTGAAAGTGTCAATGCCGGCCATCTACTCTTTACTGTCACCGACTCCGGAACGGGTAAACCTCCGCATGACCGTAGCGTGACAGCCCTTGCTCGTGCTTGGGAGCTTTCTGCGGCTTATCGTGGCTTCTTGGGAGTAGAGAGCAATGCTCTTGGGGCTTCCATCTCCTTTACTGCGCATCTGCAAGTGTGCGCCAGCGGTGAAAAAGCTGATGAGCCTACCGTAAAACAGCCACGTCCTATTATTCTTTTTTCTGATAATATAGAAGAAAGGCAGTTGTGGGGATTTTTCCTAGAGAAAATGCCACGTGTCCTTGAGGCCCGCAGTGGCGAAGAATTATTAGAATTTTTTGACGAAAACTTTGCAAATTTAATTGTATTTGATGCCAGAATGCCACTAGGGCATATTTACGGTGCATTTCATGGTTTATGGCAAATTTGTGAAGCTAGAGGCGAAAACTTCCCCACGTGTATGGCCATCTATATGGACCGTGATATGGAGCAGCCTCTCCTAGATATGGGCTTTAGCTATGTTTTTGCCATGCCTGTCACACGCCAAGGTTTGTTTGATGCGGTGCAGGATATTCTTGGTAGACAAACTGATGACGTGGCAGATAAAGATATGCTACAGGAGCAGGGAACCCCTGTAAGCCAAGAAACGCAAATCACAGAAGAAGCGCATAAGACTGAACCGCAAAAGGACAGTGAAGAGGTTGTGGATACTGGCGAGCCCATTTTATCCATGGCCCCATCAACACTGTCGGAAACTACAACAACAAAGAGCCCAAAAGATACGCCCATAGTTGCTCCCAAAGCAACAGCTAAAAGAAGCCAGTTGGCAGAAAGTTTAGGTTTTGGTTCATTATCACAAACGTTAAGCTTTGAGCCGGACTTACAAAGTAAGCGTAAAGAAGACGTGACGGCTGCTACGCCAGTTGCTACTGTTCCCAATGAACAGGGCGGAACGCAATCTAGTGATGCGTCTAGTGATGTCTCTGGGGATGTCTCTGATGCTCCTTTGGATGCTTCCGTAGCGCCTCCTAGTTTTGTGTGGAATAGTGAAAAATATGTCGCAGAAAATTCTCTCTTTAAGAATTTTACGCCTCCTGATGATGAGATTGGGCGCAGTGAGCGGCCCACTCCTTCACAAGATAAGAGTAATGCGGCTTATTTGACATCATTTGTTACAACAGATGCGCCGTCACAAAGCTCAGAGCCTGAACCAAAAAGTCAGCAAGAAGCTCAGGTGCAAACTGAGCCACAAGCGCCACCTGCTGAAGCAGCACCAGCGTCTGAAAAAACAAAGTTGAAAATGCAGCTGCGTTCTCAAACCATGCGCAAAAAGAAAATTGAGCCACAAGATGCAACTAAAACGATTGTTTCTGCAGATACTGCTCAAAGCCCCACACAGGCAAAGCCACAAAAGACAAGCTTGCGTATTTCAAAAAGTAAGGTAGGAGCAAAGGCAGAAGAATCTCCAATAAAAACCCTACCCGAACAGAAAACAAGACAATCTCAAACTGTACAGGTGGTTTCTCCTGCGAAGAAGAACACTGCGACCCTTACAATGCCTAAAAAAGCAACTAACGCTAGTGTTCAAGGTCAGGATGCCACAGAAAAAAATATTTCTACTGCAAAACCTGCAGTAGAAAAAACTCCGGCGCCAGCGCAAGGGAAAAGTACCACTAGCGGCATGCTGCAACTAAAAAAAATAAAGCCTGCGCCCTCAAGCGTAGCAGTGGCTACCCCTAATCCGCCTGAAAGCATCATTGAACAACAAGGAAAGCTTGACCTGTCCCCAACAACCCAAGACAAGGAAAGCTCAAAAAACCCTGAAGTGTCTTCAAAGAAGAGCATAAAGGACAGCCTTGTAAACTTAGTCATGCCCAAGAAGAAAAAGGAAAGTGCGCTAGAAATGCCAGTACAGGAGCCTTTGACTTCAAAAGAAACAGCCATGGAGTGGGTGGGTGAACCGACCCCTATTGTGAAAGATACAGGGCCACAATCGCTGTCAATGGCAGGCTCTCAAGATACAACAGTAAAAATAGGCACCACTGGCAACATAAGCCAATCCACAAATACAACAGAAGCCGATGAAAGAGGCCGAGAAGAGTTGCGCTATTTGCGTTCCTATCTGGATTCATCTCACGCTTTAGAAAATACGCAAGAGCCAATACCTGTTGCAGCACCATTAAAACAAGCACAAGCCTCAACTGCAACGGTGGCAGAGCCTAGCCCCATACCTTCGGCTTATAAGGGTAATGGTGGGGTGAGTAGCCAGAACTATAATTACACCATTGCAACAGAACCCTTGCAAGAGCATACGGAACTTTCGCCCATTGAAAAACTGCTTATGAACCTGGACAGTTGGCTTGCTGAGGCCAAAAGCGCCTTTGCCATTGGTGATGCGTCAAGCGTGGAAAGAGCTGTGCAGAATATGGCAAGCAGCGCAGATTCTTTTGGTCTACGCACCTTGGCTCGCCTTGCCCGCACCGTGGAAGCCGCCGCCAGAGCAGAAGATATCCCCGCTCTTGGGGATTTACTACCGGAACTTGACAATAGTGTGCAACGCAATCGTGCGGCATTAAAAATGTAATATATGTAAAATACAGTGGGAAGTCATTATGGAATTTGACTGGCGCACTCTTTTACAAGCAGGCCCCCTTACCGTTGTGTACGTGCTCAGCGCCATTGCGGTGGGGCGGGTCTTGCTAAATAAAACCAACCCCCGATCCGCTCTTGCGTGGACCGTGGCACTCATTTTTTTGCCCTTTATCGGGCTTATCCTCTATGCAATTTTTGGTATTGGACGTTCAGAAAGTCACGCAGCACGGCTCATGCGCAAGGCTCGCTTACAAGCCATTCAAAACCCAGACTACATCCCCGGCGATAATCCACACACTCAAATAAATATAGAAGATAACAAGCCTTCTGTTCCCATGCGCTACGCGCCATTGGATGCCATAGGTACCAAGCTAACAGGCAAACCGCTAACAGCGGGCAATGCTGTTTTTCCATTATTTTATGGCGACGCTGCTTATACGGTTATGCTTGATGCCATTAATGAAGCCAAAGAATATGTCTATCTCACTACCTATATCTTCAATGGGGGTGATGTGGGAGCACAATTTGTTGAAGCTCTCAAAAATGCCGCCAAAAGGGGCGTGGATGTACGCCTATTGGTGGATGGTCTTGGGCAGTGGTACTCATGGTCAAGGCCGTGGCGTGTGCTTTATAATGAAGGTGTCCAAGTAGCAGAATTTTTGCCGCTGCGCATTTTTCCTCTTAACATATTCATTAATCTGCGTAATCACCGTAAAGTTCTGGTGGCCGACAGTAAAGGCTTTACCGGCGGTATGAATATTGCCGACTACTTCAAGCAATCTCATGAAGATTTTGCTGTTCAAGATGTACACTTTCTTTGTGCCGGCCCCATTGTGAGTCAGCTACGCGAAGCATTCCTGCTAGACTGGGGCTTTTGCACACAGGACTATTCCGCTCCAGTGCGAAACGAAGAAGCAGCTTACGGTGAAATGCTGTGTCGCATGGTGCTGGATGGCCCTGGTACTGGTAATGATCCCTTACATGATGTGCTTTTTTCAGCCATTGCAGCGGCACAAAAAAATGTGCGTATCATGACTCCCTACTTTTTACCCACTCACGAGGTCATGGGCGCCTTACGCGCAGCAGCACTGCGTGGCGTATGCATAGACATCGTGCTGCCATCAAAAAATAATATTCTTCCTGTAGATTTGTCTACATTCCATCTCTTGCCAAACCTGCTGGATGTGGGTGTGAATGTATTCTATCAAGAACCACCCTTTGCTCACACAAAGCTGTTTGTTATA
>CAYJHS010000010.1:0-21820 GCA_964369815.1 uncultured Desulfovibrionaceae bacterium | reverse complement strand
ACATAAAGCCTTACGGGGCTTAACTTTTTTCTTCATTTGACTCCCACGTAATTAGTAGAAAGTCTGTGTGCACCGTATTATGTTGATGGGCAAGGACGTACTTCTATTCTGCCTGGGCAGTATTTTCGTATACACCTCGAGGGGTATTTTGATGGTATTTTTTCAACAGCCTGATAAGCCAGAGCATGCCGTAGATTTGGACATCGGTGCCATTGTGGGGATAAAAATTCAATTAGCTGACAAAGGCGATATGCAAACCATTAAATCAACACTATAAAATGCTACACAAAACCTTAAAGAAGTTTACCGCGCACCCAATGAAAATAGAAAGGTAAAATTAGTGGCTGATAAGGGATATTTTTCCAGAGATGTTATTAAAAATGCGGAAAAAGCGCATTTTCTTACACAAATTGCAGAGCCGCATCATGATTATTGCTATTCTTGGCATGGTGATCATGCGGGCAGAAAAGCCGTTTATGCCAACAGAGCCCGCTTAAAATCTTCAAAAGGCAAAGCAATTATACGAATGTGGCTATTGCCTTAACTCAGTACCCCATAACAGGAGCTTTATAGCATTTTTCGTTAGTATAGTACAAAAATACTGGCATCAATTACATCGATGCCAATTGTATTTTTATACTATACTAGCGAAAAACTTAACTTTGCATACCACAATTTTTTCTATTGCAAAGCAAAGTAAGCTACCTATGAGGATGTTGCAAAATGCAATTGGTGTCCATGCAATTGACACCAGCATTTTTGCAATGTCCTCATAAGGTAGCGAATAACCAACGGTAGCTTGTTTTTGCTAAGTAAAGGCAATAGCCACATATTTTTTTAATACAAACTCTATCAACAGGCTGATACGACAAGTACCTTTCATCTTTTAGAATTCAAAGCGGAAAGTACCAGAAATCATATGGCTTGCCTCATGTTCCGAAGCTTGAATATTATAATTTACACCAAAAGTTATCACATCGTTACCAAGATTAAAGCCAAGTCCGCCGTTGAAGGCAAAGCCGTCCACGTTTTGCATTTCAAGTTCGGCAGCGCCGGATACGCCGGGGATAGAGGCCTTAGATATGGCGCCAAGGTCACCGGCGGCGGCAATGAAGCCAAGGTCAAGCTTTGGCGTAAAGTGCCAGCCATTGTCCATGGTCACTTCTTTTTGGAAGGTGATACCCACGGGGAAGTACCACACATTTTGAGTTTCGCTTTCCACGTTGAACACCGTACCTCCGCCATTTTTCACATCATAGGCATCGGTGGTCACGCTCACAAAACGCACACCGACATGAGGGATGATATCCACGACATCGGTTTTAATCACATATTCGGCAGTCAGACCAAGGGTGAAAGCAGAAGCATTCACCTCAACGTTATTACTGCCCATACCAAGCGTGCTAGGCACTTTTTGGTTAAGTTCATTATAGGTTGTAGAGTAACCAAGGTCGGCCACTAAGTTGAAGTTATTCTTGGAGAAGGCCCCGTACACGCCAAGCCCCCAGAAGTCGAAGTCATTGTTGGTTTTGCTCAAGTCGCCTGAGGAATCGGCATAACCTGCGCCTAAGTTGAAGTTTACGCCAAAGCGGAACATATTATTTACGGTATAGTCTGCGCCGATGGCAAGACCGCCAAGGCCGGAGGTATAATCATGTTCAAAGCTACCGGCTTCATATCCGCTGACAGTATTCCATTTATACAGCGGCATAAGCCACATGCCAAAACCATTCTTCATGCCGTCCGCTTTAGAGCCTGTGGAGATACCGCCCTTTGCATCCATATGCACCGCAGCCACATTTTGTGCATTGGAGCCAAGTTCGCTGAAAGTGTTACGGGCAATGCTGGCATTTCCGGCAGACATGGCAGCGTCTATAGTTACTCTGCCCACGGCACCCACTTGAGCTATTTGGGCAGAACTTTCGATGATGGAAGCCACTTCTGTCGCTCTTGCGGATCCAAATCCATACACACCGCTATCGTCTGTTAAACGGGAGATGAAACGCTGTCCCATGTTGAGCGAGTGAACATTGGTACCGATTTCTTCTACCATGGTGTTGATATGATTCCCCATGCTTTTGTTCAGCGCTGGGTAAATGACATTGGCATCTTTGGAGTACAGATATACGAGGAAATCTGAATCAACATATGCCGATGGCACTCCTGTTGCTGTTGGGTTCACCACTTCAGCACCTATGAGTGAAGAGCTAGAAATGAGGTTTTCGTTAGTCCAGCCTATTTCACCTGTTGAGTTATCTTTTTCAATGGTGGCGGTATCAAAACCCTCAGCTACATTGATGTATTGACCGCCCTTACCGTCGGCAATAACAAGCTTAGCGTCATCATTGACAGTCAATTCACTACCAGCACCGGCTGTCAGCACCACGCTGTCCGTGGCAAGGAATGCAGGGGCGTTAATTAAAGCTAAGGAATAGGCGGCGAAGCTAGCGGTGTTCGCATTAAAGATAACAGGAACACCGGAGCCTTCATAATTCCACACACCGGCAGGATTTGTGCCGTCAGCAGCATTCACATAAGTACCATTCACCACAAGGCTAGCATTGCTTGTCAAGCTTAAGCCTTCATAGAAAGCGATGGCTGCGGAGGTGTTATTCGTATTGTTAACAGGATTACCCCAACTAACAACACCATTATTCACAAGCTGTTGCATATCTTGCATAAAGGCACTTGTGTCGCTGGTGCCAATGGCCACCATGGAATTACGCCCTACATATATACCCACATTACCAGCAGCATTGGTATCAAAGGTAACGGTACCTAATGCGCCTTGTGTAGCTTGAGCCATGGTATTGAGCGTAGGTTCAGCATTCCAATTCGGGTCAAAGCCAAAGATACCGCTTATAATTGTCTTATGAGCGCTGTACGAACCTTGGCTAGCAGGAGAGCCCACGGTAAAGTCGCCAATGTTTGCTATACCGGTAATGCTTACCTTGCCGCTACTTATAAGCCCCTTGTTCACAGTCAAATTCTTCACTGTCATACCACCGGCAGTTTGCCCACCAGTAAGGGTATCACCAAAGGTTAAGCTATCAAGAGTTACATCGGTGGCTACAACAGTACCGCTTGGCTGTACATTCATACTCCCCTTAGGCACGTTAATGTCACCGCTCACAGTTAAGCTTGCACCAGCTTCAACCTTGACTTCTTGACCGCCGCCAGTACCACTTGCAGTAATATCACCTTTTATGTTTGTATCACCAAGGGCTGTGTAGTTACCGCCGTCACCGGCACCAGAAGAAGACTCACTTTCAAGAGTCACACTGCCACCCACATTGGCAGTATATTGACCATTGGCAGCACCAGTCTTAAATCCAGCGCCTTGTTCCACATTGACATCTCTGTCAAAGGCATTGCCTTGTGCTTCACCTTGACCGGTAGCCACAAGGGTGGTGCCAGTTTTGATGTTCAAGTCCACAGGATTGTCGGGGTCGGACTGCTCCACACCGCCCACCGTTACTTTACCACCATTGTTCACGTCAACGGTGTTTCCTGCTGTAGGCGCACCCGTCTTAAAGGTCTGATCTTCGGCATTGGTACCAGGAGCAAGATCTCTAAGTTCTATGTCGTCAGCATAAGCAACGCTGACACCGTCAAACTTGAGGGTAGCATTGCCACCTATAATGAGAGCGTTGTTACCAGCAATCAAGAAGCTTTCATACTCTTCTTGGTTCATGGTGCCTGTGAGACCGGTAACGACTAAGTCGCCGAAGTACAAGTCTTGTACATTGGCGCCGTTTTTATCAATGAGTCCAGCTGTCGTTGTGGCATTAAGGTTAAACTTACCGAAGTCAACATTACTTGCCACCAACTGCCCAGTACCGTAAATGTCAAAACCACCGGCAACCACTTTTAAAGCACCAGCCGTGGTATTTAAGGCATTGCCTTCTCGTATCAAGAGCCCAGCATTTTTGTTGATATTCAAGGTCATGCCCTTGCCAAGTGCCGTGGTCGTGGCAGAAGTTTCGCCGCCGTCAACACCGGCAACAGCGCCGATAGTCACAGTATGTGAACCAGTGGTCACGTTGGTGTTAATGATGCCGCCACCGGAGAAGGTCAAGTCAGTGTTTATGGTCACACCAACGTTATGCGTAGTGTCTAAAGATTCTGTCACAATGACACCATTGTCCAAACTCGCTGCACCGGCATCAGTCAAGTTTAAGGTTTCAGTGACGAGTGTACCGCCACTAAAGCCAACCTGCCCAGCATTTGCAGTACCGCTCACTAAGTTGGCAGAGCCGATGTTGAGCCTACCCATTTGTAATGTGCCGCCAGTTTCGACATTATACTGACCTATCAAGCGGTTTGTAGTTGTATCTGAAAGATCAAAAATTCCATCAGCTTCATTTGCCTGACTTCTACCGACTGTTTGACTTTTGCTAATGGTCACGATTGTTTCAGCTGTTTCGGTGTAGGTTCCGTTCACAAAAAGGTCACCGCCAAGTACATTAAGAGAACCAGCAGAAGCGTCTAAGGTGGTCACGTTTAAGACACCGCCGTCTAAAACTTGCAGTAAGGAATTATCAGCATTGCTAGTAGCATTAAGTGTTACGCTATTGGCTGTCACTGCACCAATGGGTACTATAAACATAGCAGAACTGCGGCCAACAACATCATTTGTAACTGTAAGGTCTTGAACACTGCCACTACCTATGATCAATGCTGCAGAACCGCTAAGACCGCTATTACCGGCAGCCGTATTAGTACCGGAAATAATATTTACATTAGCCAGCTTGGCATTATTCAAGGTTACGCTTGCCATACCTCCGTTGTAAGCACCAAGAGCATCACCGCCTGTGAGAGTAATGTCACTTGTGGAGGTGAGTGTTCCGATAACATCAAGTCTAGCATAGCCACCATGACCACTAGCACCGGCATTACCGCCTGTGATGTTTAATATGCCATTATTGTTTAAGTTTTTACTTACGCCAAGGGCAGCAGTAGCACCACCATTGTTAGCACCTACGATGTTAAGGATAGCATCGCCGACATTGCTAGTAAGGTTTACGTCACCCTTGGCAACAATGCTGTCTGTGATATTTGCAATGGCATTGGCACCGCTTTGAGCACCGCCAGTGATATGAATATCACCAAGGATACTGCCATTAAACATAGTTACTGTGGCGCTTTTGGTACCGGCTGTGACGTTTAAGGAGTCACCACTGAGCATATCGAAGGAGGTTTTAAGCGTAGCGCCACTG
Source organism: uncultured Desulfovibrionaceae bacterium (assembly GCA_964369815.1). Lineage (GTDB taxonomy): Bacteria > Desulfobacterota > Desulfovibrionia > Desulfovibrionales > Desulfovibrionaceae > CAYJAD01. The sequence goes on along the minus strand of CAYJHS010000010.1, from coordinate 16,601 downwards.
AGGACATTAACCGTATTGCCACTGGTTCCGGCAAGAGAGCTAATGGTCTGCGAAGACATATCAAGGTCACCATAAACAAAGACATGGCCTGTGCTGGCCACATCCCCTTCTATGCTAGAATCAGCCATGTCACCCAAGACAATGTCAGTGTCCAAAATAAGAGGATTAGTTGTCACAGAGGCAGTGCCGTCAGTAGCATCACCGCCAAGTCGCAAGGTGCCATCTTTTACTTGAACGCTAGCTGCACCAATTTGCGTGAATAAGGCTCCGCCTCTGGGTTCACCGGTAATACTCAAGTCAGAACCTGCATCAATAACAATGGAGTCTTTATTATTACCGAAGACAGAACCAACAATGATGGTGCCGCCATGGTCAACCACACCGTCACCTATGGCCACGACATCTCTAATAACAGCACCGCCTTCAAGTTCGCTTAATATGACTAAACCGTCAATTTTCACGTTCACAAACTCAAGGGTAGCATTTTTACCTTGGATAAGAGCATTTTCTCCGTCCACAAGAAACTTACTATATTCTTCATAAGTTATGGCATCGCCTTCCATTCCTGTCACTTCTAAAGCGCCCCAAAATGCGTCATCAACTTTGTTATTTGCGTCATCATAGTTGATAGTGCCTTCAAGGGCAGTGAGGCCAAGGTTGTCATTATCCACAATTAAAGTTCCGAGGCCGCCCGTTCCAAGGACGCTAGGACGTATCACCACATCAGGATCAACCTTCATGAAACCATTATTGGCAACAACTAAAGTACCGTTGCTGACATCTAAGGTGGCGCCGTATTGTACATTAAGACCACCGCTTGCATTAACGGTTAAAGTATTATCGGCTTTCAAAGTTGTGGTGCCCATACTCACAGCACCGGCATCATCTAAAGTATAGCCCACCACCATTTTTCCGGCATCGTTAATGGTCAAATTTATGTTAATATTGGACACAGGCACGTCGCTTGTACTGGCATTGTCACCGGAGAAGGTCAGGGTAGAGCCCACAGTGGAGCCATCTTGACCAAGGAGTATGTGGGTAACACTGTCACTACCGGTAAGATTGCCTTCTAAACTTTGAGTTTCCATATGTACGCCGTCATTAAGCTGCGCAGTGGTAGTGACATTCCTAATAGTCAAGAGGCCGTCTACGTCCAGTTTACCACCATTGACAAAGCCAATCTCACCGGCAGCAGCGGCACCGGACACTAAGTCTGCAGCATCAATGCGCAAACCACCAACATTCAAGGTACCGCCGTCAAGGTTGTAAGCTCCGCTTAAAAAATTTTGAAGATTACCGAATTCTAGCGCACTTAAGTCAAGAGTGCCGTTTAATCCTATATTTACTTCCAAAGTATCAGTGTCAATATACGAATTGTCACTGCCGGTTACGGTGAGGGTGGCTGTGTAGGCATCCGTACCTGCTATGTTGATAACACCTTGAGCACCAAAGACAGTACCGTCTATTTCTCCCACGCTTAAGGTGGTTGCAGCTGTGGTACCTGTCACATTCACCACAGAAGATACAGCAGTGTGCATTATTATGCTGTCGGCAGAGGATGTGGTATTGATAACGTCAAAACGAGCTTCACCCCCAGCGCCAGCGGCGGCAAAGTTACCATCTCCGGGACTGCCGGCAGCACCACCGTTTAAGGTGATGGTACCAAAACCACCACTAGCAGCCCCGCCAAGAGCTTTTAACACCACGGCACCACCAGTGCCACCGGCGCCACCGGTAAAAGGGCTGGAACCGCCCATACCGCCGGTGCCACCGGTAAGGTCGTAAGAGCCGGAATTTGCAGTAATAATTGCAGTGCCCCCAGTACCACCAACACCGCCCCAGTCACCACCAAGACCACCGGTACCGCCAGTGTATGTAAAGGTAACAGTATCAGCAGTTGTGCCTTTCAATTCTATTATAGCATCGCCGCCACGACCTCCGGCAAAACTGCCGGTACCGTTACCACCTTCACCGCCTTGGAGGTTCAAGGTACCTGTTCCTAAAATGTTTCCGGTGATGGTGAGCTTGGCATCAGTTCCATCTTCACCCAAAACATGAGTAGCATCGCTACCAGCGCCGCCCAGTACATGTAAGATAGCAGAGCCGCCTTTGTGAGCGGCAGTATCAATACCACTCAGGAATTCTATATTACCGTTGACAGTAAACTCACTACCGCTCACAGTGAAAATGGCATTATCTCCGCTCGTTGTATCATCCGCATCTCCACCGTAAAACCAAAGGCTTGTGCCTGTAGCACCGTCGGCACCAAGGCTACCCCCCGCATTGACAGTCACAGAGGCATCACCGTCGCCGGCATTACCGCCATACACTTGGACAGTGCCGGCATTGAAGGCCACATTAAAAACATCATTGGCACCGGCGTAGAAGTCAGCTATATTGGCAATATTCAAGATGCCACCATTACCGACAGTGCCCCAAGTGTTTCCGGTGCGGGATAAATAATTATCACTGACATTCAAGGTGCCAGCGAAGTTAGCGGTTGTTACGCCATCACCCTCGAGGATGCCTAAGACTGCTGCCGCATTATCACCTGTGGAATTGGCATCTATGCTAATTGTACCGCTTAATAGGGTAGTTACAGTGTCTTTTATACTTTCTTCAAGGCTTATACTGCCAAGCTTGGCACCGCCTTGGATGTTCACATTGGCAAGCTCGATGTCTTGATAGTCAAAAGTTGGTGCAGTAGCATTAAGAACCTCTATCACGGTGCCGGCAATAGTGGTGATATTCTTACCGTCAAAATCGAAGCTACCGTTTAAAAGCAAGGTACCATCGTTGGCGATATTAAGCTCACCGCCAGTGTTGAGAGTCAGCCTTTTAGCCCCTTGCAACACCAACACACCATTATCTTGTACGTTGACAACACTGCCAGTGTTTACGGTCAAAGTTTTGTCAGCAATACTGGTTTGGTTTACAGCATTTGTAACACCGGCAGTATCCGAACCTTGGATATTAACGACACCATTGGCCGCAACATTCATTCCCATAAATCCACCACCACTGAAGGTGATACTTGCGCCGGATTCTACTGTGGCAAGAGTGACGGGACTAGCACCGGTTATGTTGCCAACCAAGGTCTTGGTTTCGATGTTGACACCTGGATCAAGAATACCGTTTCCTCCAAGGGTCAAGGTTTCTTCTACTAAAAGCAAGCTGTCGGGATTGTTCAAAAAGTGGATAACGTCGCCAGTAAGGCCACTCCCTTCCAGTTTATGACTGCTGACGATCAAGTCTTTAACGCGTAAGGTGCCGCCATCAAGGAGTATTTCACCGGTGAGTAAAGAGCTTATGTCATCATCGGCAGAAATATCGAAGGTGGCTCCCGAGTATACAGCGACTCGACCTCCATCAAAGCCAAATTCAAAATTGTTTACAGAAACAACCATGCCGTCCCCATCCACAGTCAAGTTTCCTAAACCTTCGTTGTTGGGGCCACCTACTACCAATGCCTCAAGATTACCGCCACTTTTGAGGTCTAAGTAAGAATTATCCTTAAGGGTAATGGTGTTTGCGGCATTCAAAGTGCCGTTAATGATAGCTGTGCCAACAACATTGAGATTGGTCAAGAAATCTAAATCAAGGGAGGCAGCGTTCACGGTGGCGCCATCCAAGGTCAAAGCCACACCATTAACCTTTAAATCAGCCGCCGCCGTGCCGTTGACGGCAGAGAGGGTTCCTGTAACATGCACCTGCGAATCAGCAATATCACCGCGTGTCCTTTCAATGGTGGCCGTACCGCCGGTGGCAGACGTGTCCAAAATAAGCGTTCCGTCAACCTCTAAGCGAGCCACTCCCCCAGCTGCGCTACCCTGCATATTCACGGCACCGGTATTGATCTGAGTCAAACCATCAGAAATCTTGTACGTAGTATCGTAACCGATGGTATTGTCCGCCACAATAGACAACTTGGTACTGGTAATTTCTGTCACACCGTCAACGCCTTCCTTAAGCGTCACGGTGAGGTCCTCAGCAAGAGTAAGACTGCCTATGGTCATGGTGCCTAAAGAAGCTTTACGCCCGTCAATGTTCAGATTAAAAGTGCCTGATGTATTTTCAGCCGTTGTCACCTGATCGCCCTCTGCCGGGCTGCCGGCGTCAGCTTGCAAACTCACAGCTTTGTCAACAACACCCGTACCGCTAATATTCACACTATTTGCGCTTGCCATGCCCACACTGCCTGCCACCAGCAGGGAGGCCACGGCAAGAGAGCCGAAAGTATTTAAAAGGTGACATTTTTTGAGTACGGCTTTGTATCTGTTGATAAGATTGCCAATGGCATTTTTGGATAACTGCATGGAAGACTCCTTACACTCAAGGGTGGATTGTGGTTGGTATATATTTCAAAAAGCATCTTTTAGATTAACGTACTCACATTCTATAAAAATGTTACCGCTTTGTCAAAGTAAGTACAATATGAAATAGTGGGCCAAATATGATTTAAGTTTGCAAATAAAAAATGGGTTTCTAGAGGTGCTCCCCATCCTTCGAACAGGGGGATGGGAGCACCTCTACCATTAAAAAGGTAGCAAACGTCAAGAATGGCTAGGGAGTAGACAAATGGGAAAGCCAATCAAGGAAGTTTAGATGTTTTTGCCCTATTAAAACACAAAAAAATACTTGCCACTGCTATAAAATATTGATATTTCTTTCCATAACTTCAATAAGTAGAAAAAATGACATTTTGATATTTTAAACACTAACCAAGGATGATAGCTATGAATTTAAGTAAAAATGCCATAGGAAATCTCATCAACCGTTACAAAGCGGTCTTGAAAAAGTGCCATTTGTTAAACACCTTCGGCTCGCTGGCGGTTGCCGGCATGCTGGTCACAGGCTCTTTGGGCTTTGGTGTTAGTGTAGTTGGTGCGGCGGCTTTGGATGAAGTTACTGCCATTACCAATTCTCCCACATTGTCATTTGAATCTACTACAAATCCGCTGACGCTTGGTGCCGGCGAAAGTGCGACCATTGGATCTATCACCGGCACAACGCCTTCCACGTTCAACGGAGTCGATGTTACGAGCACCTTAACGATTGCCGGTGCTACGGTCGGTGGAAATGGACTGCTTAGTGGTGCTGACTTTACAGTATCAAGTGGTAAACTGCTTCTTGGTGTTGCAGGGGCTATTCCAAGTCCTCTTGAAACGTATTTTCAAGGTGATTTGACTTTGTCTGCGCCAACTTCTTCACTGGAAATTAGCTACACAACTGTCAATATGTTTGAAGCTGACGGAACTACCGGTGTGAATTTGAATTTGCAAGATGCAGGCAGTACACTTGATATCAAAAATGGCGGCGGCTTGGTCTTAGCCAATCTGACGCATTTGAATAATAACGGATTGGTGACTATTGGTGATGACAATTCTTATAATGGTTTTGAGTCTTTAGCTTTTAAATCTGCGGTCACATTGGATGAAGCTCAATTTGCTGACATGGCAACTGCCGGAAAGTTTTTTTTACGATCAGATGGTATTTTCCGTGTTGACGATGTGCTGACGATTAGCGATGGCGATGGTGCCAATGGTGTTGAGCTTGCTACCTATGGCACCATAGCTGCCAAAGGTTTTAACTTAGACGCAGCCACCACTTTCACTGGTGGCAGTATGACCTTGCTGGATCACACCGGTGTGACAAGCACCGGTGCCGGTGAAATCAACCAAGATGTAGACCTCGATTATGGTAGTTTCGTGGTCGAAGGTGGTGACTGGACAAGTTCGGGCGACGTGACTGATGCGGGTCTTTTCCATATCAAAGCCGGTTCCTTTGATAACTCTGCTGCCAATAAAATGGTACAAGTCACAAGTAATGGTCTCAGAATGGATGCAGGCACGGTGCTTAATACCGGTAACTTATACCTTAGCAACGGTGGATTTGTTACAGATATTGCCAATGATGCTGTAATTAATACCGGGAAGTTGAGTATTCAAAAAAGCAATCTAGTTGGTGATGAATATGTAACAGGGATTGTTAGTGGTAACATACACATTTCTGCTGATAGTAGCGCTGCTGATATTAATGTTATTGAGCAAGTCAGTAGTGGCTTCGGCGAGGGCACTGGTTCTTTGCTCATCGATAATGCCACTACGACTTTGAAGTTCACCGAAAAAGATACGTCCAGTAGCAATGCTTTACTAGTTGCAGCCGACATTACAGTAGCTGCCGGTACGCTTAAAGTCGATGCCGACACAAGGCTTGGCACAGCCAATATTGCAGGTGGTATTCACATAAATCTTGGTACCGACGCTGTATTGGAGCTTGGTACAGGAAGCGTCATTGACCTTAATGCTGCTGGTGATGCTGCTAATGCCGGCGACCTTACCGTTGATTTAAGCCAACTGGGTGCCTTTAGCGGTACGACTTTTACTTTTAATTCAGATTTAACTGCTGATTCCATCCGTGAGCATGCTGCTTCCGAAATTGTTGTACGTGGAAGCGGTTCCATGACCGAGAGTGATTATTATGATTCGGTAGAAAGCCTTAAAACTGTTGGCTTTGCCGGTGCTACAGACGGCAACGTGAGCCTTGCCGGTGTATCTTTATCAGACTTTGGTTTGTCTCAAGTCACTAATGCCGGTTATAATAACGTTGATGTTGCTATCACAGGTGGTGATTTAGTAGCTGGCGGGGCTGGAAGTGCTTTGGCTAGCGGTGAAAACGCAGTAGTTAGCGTAGCAGGACTGACAGGTGCAGCCAAAAGCACCATCAAGGGCACAAGCGCTGCCGATACAGTTTTGAACCTTTCCGGTAATGGAGATCTTGCCTTAAGCGAAGGCGGTATTGACGTTACTGTGGGTACTTTGAACCTTGGCTGGGATGGGGCTGCCAATGCGGGAGCAGGCGAAGCCACCGCTGGTGGTACTCTACAAGGCGACTTGGTCTTAAATGGCGTAGCAACTGCCGATGCCAATGTTAACATTTACGGAACGACAAATGTTACCGTCGAAGGTGAAGTAAGGGTTGAAACCGGTACTTTGGAAGTTGCAAACTTTGGAAGGCTTACCGTCGGTTCAACCGAAGTATCGAAAAACGTCACCATTGGTAAAGACGGTGCTACTACTGGCGACGCAATCTTTAATATAAACGGCACAACCACCATTCATGGTGATTTGAATGTCACCGAAGGCGGTGCTGTCACTACTGATGCGTATGTGGTTGCTCATGCTTTAAATGTGAGCGGAACAAGTGCTGGAAACAAAGCCACATATGTATTAAACTTGAACGAGTCTCAATACACTGAAAACTCAACCATTGGTGCTCACGGTGAAGTGAGTGTTGATACTGGGACTTTGCAAGTAGGTGGAATTGGCTATTTGGACCCTCAAGCTAACCTCAGCGTAAGTGGCACGGGTGCTTTATTAACAGTGGGGGCAACATCTGCTGGAACTGTACGCATCACCGGTGATCTTTCCATTGCCAACGGTGGTAAGGTTGACTTTACTGCAGGAAGCTTCACTGTCAGCGGCAACTTGTCCCTTGGGGCAACAGGCGTGCTGCACATCGCTGACGGTCAGATGATGAATGCCACCAACGGAACCACCACCATTGACACAGCCAGTATTGACTTTGATGGTGACAATACCAGTAATAACGGCGGTACGCTTTTCACAAAAACCCTCACCAACACCGCTGACATGACCTTGACAGACGGTACTATTAACGCTGACAGCATTGTGAGCACAAAAAATATTACACTTAATGCTGATGGTGCTGGTGCCACTGCTGATGATGCCACACTCACCGTGAATAGAGGCGGTACGTGGACAGCCGGTGCTGACATAAGCGTCACCAAGGGTACTCTTAATGTGTATACGGGCGCAGGCCTTGACGTGAGCGGTGAGACTTTGACGGTTGCCACGGATGGTATTGTGAATTTAGGCGGTGCGACGCTGACATTGGATTTTGCCAATGCAGGTACCATTGCTGACGCATCCACTTATGAACTGACTTTGAATACGACCCAATTTGCCGGTGATTTTACCTTGACTGTTAATAACGAGTCTAATTTGATTATTAACGATGTCAACACCTATGGCTCCACTGCGATAACTGAAGATAATTTCAATGCATTAAGAGACGATATCGCACAAAAATTGCTGCGAGATACTACGATAGATAGAACTGAATTTGGCTCCATAACCCTGCTGGGTGTGGATGTTGCAGCCACTACCCTCTCTGGGGTGAACTCAGACTATAGCACAGGTAAGGACAGCCTTGCTCTTGGTGCAGGTGACTTGACCTATAATCTGCATGATACCGTTATTTCGCATATTAACAATGACGGTACTGCCGCAAGTTCCACGGTGAAAAACGGTGCCAGCTTGACCTTAACCGGTAAAGGCTTAACCGCAGGAAGTACGCTTCTTTCCGATAAGGCTATCACCGTTAGCGGAAATGCAAGCCTTACTCTCGGCGCAGAAGGTGGAGCTGCCACAAGCACTTTTATCGGTGACTTAAGCGCTGAGAGCGACGGTAGCATCAACGTCACCAACACAAACCTTACGCAAAGCGGCAATGTTGTACTTAACGGCGGCTTGTTGCATGTGGCAAATGGTGCGAAGCTCACTTCTACAGGATTAAGCTTTGATGGCACCACTTCAAGAATGGATATTGCCGGTGAGTATACATTTACCGGAGACTTTGATGCCATCAATACAAGCTTTGTGGCTGATTTATCTGCTACGCCAAGAAGCGGTGAAGTTGGCGTGGACGGAGTTTTAGAAATTGACGGTTCTCTCACTAATCTTCGTGGGGATGTGGAACATACAGGCACCATCAAAGCAACGAATCTGACGCTTGCAGGAAACACCAGCCTTGACGGCGGTAATATTGACATAGTATCCGCAAATGCTGCTATTACTTTAGCTGAAGATTTTGGGGTTAAAAATGCTGCCAGCACCGTCAACTTGAATGCGGGCTCAGGCTCTGTAAACACCCAAATCTTAAGCGCACAGGCAGGTAGCATCAACATCACCGGTACAGGCACTATAACGACTACGGTTCTGGATACACAAAATGGTTCTGCAACTGGTGGTAGTATTTCTTTGAGTGGTGGCACTGTGCATGCACAAGTCTTATCAGCAGGCAGTGGTTCCATAACTGTAGCTGCATCCGATGGTTCCAATGATTCAAACATTGGTTTAGTGGCAGTAACTAGCGGTTCCGTTACCATAGCCGGTGCCACAAAAGCGGCATTAAACAATGCTGTGAGCATTACCGGCAGCGGTAGTTTCAATGTGGAAGGCACTGCGCAAGTTGACTCGAACGGTGTTGACATAGACCTTGGTACTGGCGGTGTTTTATCGGTTGCCGCTAGCTCACTCGGTTTTGACATTAGCGGCACTGATTTGACCAGTAAAGTTGAAAACTTTGGTGTGCTTGATCAGACTTCTTGGACCATGACAGACGCAGGTACTGTTGCCATAGACTTGACCGGTAATGCAAGCGCAGACACCAATGTGCTCTTGACAACTACACTCACAAATGGTGCTCAACTGCTTTCTGTAAGCGCTTATGATGCCCTTATCAACTCAGTACGCCAAGCCATATTTGGCGCAGAAAGCGGCAGTGCTCAAATTTCCATCGCCGGTATCAGCCAAGACAGGACTTTAACGAGCATTTCTACCGGATCTGGTGCCGTGCAAGTGATAAATTCTACTGGTGTTATTGGTGCCGGTACCTTCTCTCGTAGTGACGCAAATACCATTGCTGGTATTGTGGCACCGCTTACGGGCGGCTCTACTAATAGTATCATTGACGGCACAGGCACTTTAAACCTCACCGGTAACGCTGGCATAGCCCTAAGCGAAGGCAATATTACCGTAAATCAGGGAACCCTAAACCTTGGCTATGATGGTACTTTGCTTGCAGGAACAGCTGTTGGAGCCACCCAAGGCGGAACCCTCAATGGTGCTTTAACCATCAATGGCACAGGCAGTACAGCCAACATTCACGGCGAAAATGTCATCATCCAAAGTGCCGTAAACCTTAAAGACGGCGCATTGAATGTGCAGAGCGGTAGCGGACTTACCGTATATAAAAATGTCACCGTGGGTGCAAAGGGAAGCACAAATGCTGACTTTAATGTGGATAGTGCGACCACTATCTATGGTGACTTGATTATCGGCGATAAGGGCACTGTGACGGTGACGCATGCACCAGCAAGTTACGGTATCAATGCTTTAGCTGCCAACAACTTGACCTTAGGCGGTTCTGACGCCACAAACAAGGCTGTATTTACTCATGACTCTACAACTGTTCCCTATCTTATTCCGACGAATATCTCCGCAGTCACCACTGTAAACGCCTTTGGTGAGCTGAACGTAATTGACGGTGCTATGTCAACAACATTTCTTGCGGTTGCTGATGCCGCTTCCGCTAAGGTACACATCGCTAGTGGTGAAACATTACATGTTGGCAATACTGCAGAGTTTAAGCATGACACCGTTGACATTGGCGCAGGCACTCTTTTTGCCAATACATTGAGACTCTCCCATGCAGGGGCCACAACCCTCACCGGCGGTATCTTCAATATGGGCAGAGTCGAGGGCGCGCAAGACATCATTCTTGATGATGCCGGAAATGTTGCGACAGATACCCAATTAAATTTCAACAAGATGGACACTTGGGTAAGCAGCAGCAATCTCACCGTCATTGCAGGTATGGTAGATGTGGGTGCAAACGCAAGCATTGATTTTGCCACCAATGACAAAACCTTGAGCGTAGCCACTGGTGGCAGCCTTGACTTCACGGGCGGTACGGTGACTCTTGACCTTGCCAATGTGGGCAGTATTACCGAATCTGGCGGTGACTTTGTTTTCACAGACCTTGCGGCTGCTGATAAAAAACTTAACGGTACTTTGACCGGTGCCTCTGATTCTTTCTTGAATATTGACGTCACAGGCATAAATTTAGCCGTCACGCAAGGCGAATATGAAGACATGGTTGCTGCTGCCAAGATTGCACTTGGTAGTGGTGTGGACGATGCCAATATCCGTTTCACAGGTCTTAGCCTTAACGGCACTATTGACGACCTTGATTATGTCTTCTCGGATCTTGGTACAGACTATGTAAATAAACAATTACAGGCCGGTACTTTAATCCATCTAGGCAATACTGTCATTGCCGGTATTAAAGCTGACAATGGTTCTTTTGACTCCAGCGTAAATGGAAGTGGCGTCAAACTCACTCTCACCGGTATGGATGCTGCCGACGGTACAGCCCAAGACGTGCTCAGCCAAGGCAATGTGCATGTTCAAAACGGCGGCGAACTCGTGCTTGGCTATGCAAGTGCTGACGGCACGCTGAAAAGTCCGGAGCAACTTTATTTTGACGGCGACATTACCCTAGAGATAATAGGCGAACTCACTTTTAACCAAGAGCAAGCAAGCGCACTCACTGTGGAGTACAGCAATGTCATCATGGGCGAAAAGCCTGCCAGCGGTGCGGGAACGGTGACGCATACAGTGAACTTCTCGGAGAATACTGTAATCAGTGTGAACAATGGCGCTACGCTGCAAACCATGTTGGATGATGATGCTAATCCTAACACCGATGTAGAAATTGGTGGTCATTTTTTTGATCTCGACTTCAATATCGGTACTGAGGGTAATTCTACATCAACCCTAAAAGTCATGCACGACCTTACCTTCGACTATTTTGGTGCTGAGCTTGAACTTGTTCAGGACAGCCAAATCGGTAGCCTTGGTGTTCTCGACGTAGACGGTACTGTGACTTTCAATAATTTTGTCAATGTGCAATTTATCGACGGTGCTGTGCTTGCGGGCAATGCTTTTACCTTTCATAAGGGTATCCTTTTCAGGGGCGGTAATATCAAAGTTGATCATAATGCCGATACTACATTTAACGGTCACCTCATAGTAAATCATGCCAACAGCAATGTGATTATTCATGTAACTGACGGTGTTGCCGGCAATGAAATTGTCACCACCAACAGCGCATTGACGATTAGCAGCGGCACGCTTGATGTACAAGCCGGTACGCTTGATATGGGCGGCGCATTGAATCTTGGCGCAGGCGGCATTTTGAAAGTAGCCAGCGGTGCTACTGTGGATTTGAGCGACAATGCTTTCATAGCAAACCTTAACAACTTCGGTACTCTTGCTTATGATGCCACTGATAAGGCAGCCACATTTACGGAGCTGACATCAAAGCTGGTACAAAATGACCTTATGGGCGACGGTAATACCAGCGTTATCTTAAATGCCACCGAGGCTACGGGATTGCTACTTGATGCCACCAAGTACGATGAATTGATTCATATGGTGGCTGAAGCTCTCTTTGGAAGCGGAACCGCTGTTAACGACATCACCATTGCCGGCGTGAGCCAATACAGAACTTTAACTTCTGTTTCCACTGCGGGAACAGCCGTGACCGATGCCTACGGCGTTGTGGGCGCAGGAAGTTATTCACTTAATGGCACAAGCACCTTTGCCGCTATTGTGGAAGACTATAACACAGGCACTAAAGACAGCGTCATCAATGGCTCCGCAAACACGGTGCTGAACCTCACAGCTTACAGTGGCAGATTGCTCAGCGAAGGCAGCATAGTTGTGCAAGCCGGAAGCGTAAACCTTGGCTTTGACCCAAGTTCAGGTGCGAGCGGGAGTGCAACAAAGGGCGGTGCTGTATACGGCGACCTCATTGTGGGTGACGGGAGCATGGGTGCAAACGATGCTTTCATTACGTCCTATGGAGATAATGTCAGCGTCACTGGTAATGTGCACGTTCATGCCGATGGCGTGCTTCAAGTGGCTGACGGTTCTTTCACAGTGCAAGGAGCCAGCGGTATTGACCTTGATGGTCCAATGAGCGTTGAAGCCGGAGCAGGGGTCTATGCCAATGCGCTGAGTTTTGACAGCGCCGATAACTTGAAGAAATTGAGCGGTGCTGTATACATTAACAATGCTGTGGCTTTGCCCATGGCTGTCATTGACTTTGACGGTGATGCGACCAAGGGCGGCGGTGGCGGTTACTTGCAAGCACAAAGTTTTGACTTTATAGCTGATACCACCATTAGCGATGGTCATCTTGCCATTACAGACGACATGAGCAGCCATAAAAAATTGACCTTACATGCCATTGGTACTGCTGCCGTTGCTACTGATGCTCAATTCTCTGTCATGGGCGGAACATATACAGCTAATGCCGGTGCTGATGTGACCGTGACCAAGGGTACTTTAAGCCTTAGCGACGGTGCCGTCATGGATCTGCAATATGTTGACTTCACGGCTCTTGGCTTTGATGCTAAGCTGAACATACATGATGATGCCGAACTGATTGTTGACCATAAAACTATTGGCTTAGCTGAAAATCTGTCACAGCTTAGCGCCGGACCTACTGTCTCTTATGAAGCAGGCAGTGATAGCATTCAAGGGACTGTTAGCATCATGGGGCTGCATGCCAAAACCATTGACATGTCTGCTTATAGCGGTGCGGGTACTGTTGCTGAGTACGATGTCTTACACAATGCCGGTCTTGCCGCCTTTGGTCATGAAAGCACCATTGACTATAAAAATATTACTTTAACAAACACTCATAAAATTGAACTAAATACTGTCGCTGTCAACAACATGACCGGACTTGGGAGCTCCGTGGTGAATGTGGGTAGCGGTCAAATTGCTGCCGGCCAAGTAGCCAACGTGGGATATGTTGCACAAAGCAATCCGCCTACAAACATACTAAACGAAGGTACGCTGTATATCAATGGCGGACCATTGGCCGATGGCAGTACGCCGCCCGAATACCTTTTTGTGGGTGATATTACTACAAAATCAAGCAACCTTACTAACGCAACAAACATAGGTACTTTGGGTATTCCCTCTAAACTTAAGGGTAATATTATAGGTGCAGGTGGTACGCAAATGCTCATGGACGTTGCCGTGGAAGGTGATATTGATAGAGTTGGTAGTGCCACTACCCTCAGGGGGAACTGCTCAGTTAATAATATTCATGCTCTCGTTGACGGTACTTTGTTTGTGGAATTCGGAACCACCACTGTCAGTGGCACTGTAACAGTTACCGAAATATCTGACATTGATATTAAGAACCAAGGTGTTCTGAAAGCGAATATCATGGACATTGAAACCAAACATACTATAAATGTCGGTTCCAATATTATCGGCGGGCAAGGTTCTATCATAACCAATAAAGCTGACTTTAATGCAACCACCGTGCTTGGGGATTCTGCGTGGAGTACTAATGCCGCATTAAACGTCATTGGAGCCGCTTCTTCCTTAATTGTTCAGGAATTTTATGATGCCAGTGACGCAACAGGAAGCGATGATCGCATTAACGGTCGTCTCATTGCCGGTCAAAATGCCTACATGCTGTTTGGTACAACCGATACAAGCTTGCCTTTGCAAGTCTTTAGTGATGCGAATTCCAAACTGGTGTGGGGTAATGGTGTCAATGACATCAGCGCCGCGCTCTTCTTGACAAAAGCCCAAACACTGAATGCTGCCACCGGTGGTGTGCTTGTGGACGGTGGTGTTGTTAACGGCGGCGGCTTATTGGGCGGTGCGCCCAGTTATCTTCTGACGGGTGTGGATGCCGGTGCGCCCACAGACTCTGCTACCTTTGCCAGCAATTCCTTACTGGTCATTGACGCCGGTGAAAGCGGTGTGTACAGCAATGGCATTGCGGCTTTGAGCGGCGATACCTCTACAAGCTTAGGTGCTCATAGTACATTAAATGTGGCAGCCAATGCCAAATTGTATGTCATGGGCGGCAAAGGCGGAGAGCTGATTGTTGCTGACAGTTTTGAGCTTGGTAATATTATCACATCAGGCGGTCAAACGGGCTGGAGCGGCGATAATCTCTTGTTCAGCTCACAAACCATGGATGTTGCCACAGGCACTACGGGCGTGCATAAAAATGCCGCAGGTCAACATGTGCTGCAAGTGAATGCAAGCGTGGCAAACACCAACTATGGCCACTTGTTCCAAAGCGGCGCAGCAAACTACTTAAACACGCACCTCTTAAATGGTGTCGGTCTTGATACCGGTGTTGATGCTCCGGCTGGGCGAAAGTTCCTCTCCATTGCCTTAACCGAAGACCTTGGCTTCCAAATGGGCGAAACCGATGGCAGACGCACTGTAAGAACCATTGAAAGCGCAGGGCAAATGGCTTCCCTTGGTAACGTGGCAAAAGCTGTTATGAGTAGTAACTGGGCAGCTCAAGGGGCTGTCTTGAATCGTAACTCTTTTGCCGCCCTAGATGTCATGAATTCCGGTGAAGGTTCCGGCTCTATGACCTTAAATAATGGTAAAGTAAGCGTTCAAACCGGTGAAAATGGCGGCAACGGCACCACTATGGCAGATAATGCTGGCTTTGGTGTGTGGCTTACACCTCTTTATAAGTGGAACATAGGCAATGGCTTTAAAGGCGGCGCCTTCGAGCATGCGTATGATATGGGACTTGGCGGTATCGCTGTCGGTGCTGACTATACCAAGAAAATCGATGCCGAAACTGCTTTCCGTGTGGGTCTATCCCTCAACCTGGGCGCAGGTTATTCCGACTCAAGCGGTGACTTTAACGAGACAAGTAACGACTTTAGCTTCTGGGGCTTAAACCTCTATGGCGCCTTCCAGAAAGAAAACTTCGTGGCCACTCTTGACTTTGGGTTCACCTCCACAGCCAACGAGCTTAACCAAGATCTGCCTTCAATCATGGGCATGGGCAATCTTCAAGCTGATCTGAACGCTTTTGCTTTCAGCGCAGGCCTTAATTTGGAATATACCTTTAATGTCGGCATAATGGATATCACACCACATGCAGGCGTGCGTTTCATGAGTGTCACCACCGAAAGCTACGACATTGACAGCAGTTTAGGGCGTGTGGCAAGTGTTGGGGAAGATACACAAAATGTATGGTACTTCCCCGTCGGCGTGACTTTTTCTACCGACGTTGTGAGCGAGAATGGCTGGAAGTTCACTCCAAAACTTGACCTTGGTATCCTCGCCGCCGCCGGTGACCTTGACGCCACCAGCAGTAGCAAATTTACGGGCGTTCCCGGAAGTATGGAGCTGAATATGGGTAATGTAGACGGCTTTGCCTTTAACGGTGGCCTTGGCTTTGAACTCAGTAACGAAGAAAAAGGCATAAGCATTGGCCTTAACTACACCCTTACCGCCGGTGAGAAAGATACAAGCCATATGGTCTTTGCTAACTTTAGGTATGACTTCTAAAACCATATGAATTTTGGAGGCGAAAGCATTTTTCATGCAATCCGCTGAAAAAATAAAAAAAAGACCTCTGCACAATGATATGCGCAGAGGTCTTTCTATAGCTTTCTACCAAAAGAATGCCCAATACTTAACTAGTCGACACCGAAAAAATATATATAATACTGAAATATATTGAAAACAGTCAAAAGTTACTATAAACTTCTTAACCAGAAATAGACTTATAATACAAAAAAACTGGTTGAGAAGGATTTGCAAAAATGAGCATAAAACCAACGCAAAAGCACAAGCAAGGCAATTTGATGTACCCAGATTTACTTGACCAGCTAAATCCCAAGCATCCTCTTTTACAGCTTGCCAATGCAATTCCCTGGGGTG
>CAYJHS010000009.1:13267-22886 GCA_964369815.1 uncultured Desulfovibrionaceae bacterium | reverse complement strand
TTACTATCACCACCGGTGCCTTGCCTGCTGATGTGAACCGTTGCCGCAATGTGTCCACTTCCTTGGATTATTTTGGTAATAACTTTATGTTTCTTTCTCCCGCCGGTAAAAACCGCCCCACAGCCTATGACTATAAGGGCAATATTCGCTGGCACTTAACCATTCCCACCATGTTTGATATTAAACGCCTCAAAAATGGGAATATTCTCACCGGCTCACACCGCTATAGCCGCATGCCTTACCATGCCACCGGCCTTGTGGAAATGAACCTTGTGGGGAAAATTTACAAAGAATATCGTTTGCCCGGCAATTACCACCATGACCAATGGGAAATGGAAGATGGCAATATTCTTTCCCTTACCCAAGATTTTTATACTGACACCGTAGAGGATATGATTGCTCTTATTGACCGCGAGACAGGTGATGTGTTGCGCACATGGGACTTCAAAGACTTTTTACCACAAAATGTGGGCGGTTCCGGCTCTCAGGATGCTCATGACTGGTTCCATAACAATGCCCTTTGGTATGACAAAAAATCTAATACCATTACCCTTTCTGGGCGCCATCAAGACGCTGTGGTCAACTTTAACTATGACGATAGTAGCTTAAATTGGATTATCGGCGATCCCGAAGGCTGGCCACAGGACATGGTGGACAAATACTTCTTCAAGCCTGTGGGCGATGTGGCAAACTTTGATTGGCAATACGAACAACATGCCTGCTTGATGTGCCCTGACGGTGACATCATGTGCTTTGACAATGGGCAATACCGTGCCAAGGTTAAAGATAAATACATCAAAAATCGTGACAATTTCTCTCGTGGCGTACGCTATCGCATTGATACAGATAAGATGGAAATCGAACAAATTTGGCAATATGGCAAAGAACGTGGGCAAGACTTCTTTTCCCCCTATATTTGCAATGTAGAGTATTATGCCGAAGGGCATTATCTCATCCATTCCGGTGGGATAGGCTGGGATAAAGGCTTTGCTTCTGACAGCCTTGGGGCTTTCCTTGACCCTGAAAACAACCCCGACCATGACATTTGCTCCAAAACTGTGGAAGAAAAAGATGGCATTGTCATGTATGAGCTAGAAGTGTCCGGCAATTTTTATCGTGCGGAAAAGCTTTCCCCTTATCATGACGGCGAAAACGCAGCCTTAGGCCAAGGCAAGCTTCTTGGTAATTTGGATATTACCCCCACTTTTGACACCATTCCCGATGTGGACGAAGTCATGGAGCTTATCCCCGTAGAACGTGAGTTCAGTATTGCCGAAGAAGAAGACAAGATGATTGTGCAAGGGCTTTATGAACGTGGTTCCTTGGTGATGATTGTGCTGGAAGGTGCTGAAAATCATGGGTATTTTATTAATACCGCTGCCAACTATCACCTTGCCATGTGTTCCGGTGCTTTCCTTGAACAAGACGACCGTGTGGTAAAGTTGAGCATCAGTAAGCTGGGGCTTTCTGGTAAGTACGATATTAAAGTTATTATTAATGATACCAAATATCAAACCGGCGTAAGCATTTTTTGCTAGCATTTTGTATAATTAAGGAGTTAATATGAAAAAAGGATTAGCTATTTTGGCATTGTCGCTTTTGCCTTTCAGTGGCATGACAGCAGAAGCTTCCACCCTGACCACGCCGGAAAAAGCCAAAGCCATGCTTGATAAGCAAAATGAGCATTTCAAGCAGCGTGTTGTGCAAGTGGCGCCTAATATATATACGGCTGTGGGTTTTCACGGTGCCAACACCACCATGATTGTAGGCACTGACGGTGTCATCATTGTAGATACCCTTATGGGGCCTGAAAGTGCCGCCAATGCCATGAAGGCCTTTCGCAAATATTCTGATAAACCTGTAAAGGCCATCATTTATACCCATAGTCATGGTGATCACACTGGCGGAGCCATATCTTTTATGCCCAAGGGTGCTGTGGTTGGTAAAGGCATTAACCTCATCGGCCATGTGGGCATGGGGGGTGGTCACGGTTCTGATAAAAGCATTGATAAAATTGCTGGCGTGCGTGACATCCGTCAATTTGGGCGTAAGCTTCCTAAGGAACAACAAACCAATCGTGGCCTTGCTCCAGCAAAGACCATTGACCATGACCGCGGCACCGGACACATTAAGCCCAATATTCGTATTGATAAGGATTATAAGACCACCATTGCCGGTGTGGATTTGGAGTTGATTCTTGCTCCCGGTGAAACTAATGATGCCATTTTCATTTGGTTACCCAAGGAAAAAGTGCTCATAACCGGTGATAATTTCTATCAAACCTTCCCCAATTTGTACGCTATTCGTGGTACTCCCTATCGTGATGTGCGAGTGTGGTCTCGCTCTGTGGCAAAAATGGCAAGTTACAAGCCTGATGCCATTATCCCTGGACATACTAGCCCCATTATAGGGCAAAAAGAAGCTACACAAGCCCTTTTGGACTACAGTAAGGCCATTCAATATGTCTTTGATGAAACCGTTAAAGGGATGAATGAAGGTCTTGACCCCATTACTATCTCTCAAAACATCAAACTTCCCGAAGATTTGGCAAAAAAACCGTATCTCACTGAGTTTTATGGTACGGTTGAAGGTACAGCTCGTGCCATTTATTCCGGTCTTATGGGGTGGTTTGACGGTAATCCCACCAATCTTAATCCCCTGACACATAAGGTGACTGCTGAAAAAATTGCGCAACTTGCTGGTGGTAACGAGAAGCTGCTGGCACAGTTTAAGAAAGCTGTGGCTGATAAAGAATATCAATGGGCGTTGGTGCTAGTAGATAATTTGCTTTTATTGGATAAGATGGATGTAAAAGCCTTACGTACAGAGCAAATTAAAGTTTTACGGGCTTTAGCTGCCATGGAGTACAATGCACCTAAGCGGAATTATTACTTAACATATTCCAACGAGCTGGAAGAGGCATTAAAAAAATAATAAACAATAAAACCCTTGCGTACATGTACGTGGGGGTTTTTTAAGCTCTCCTAAAAAGGTGTTTTTATGAAGGGATTATACACTTTTATTGTTGTGATAGGCTTATTTTTAACAGGTTTATGTAACACAGCTCAGGCTATTGACTTTAATTTGAAAGGCGCATTTGTATATTCTTTTGACTATATCAGTGGTGGCAACTTCATGAGTAAAACCCGCACAGGACGAAATGTGCGTGGGCAGCAATGGGCAGGTATCCACCAACACCGAGATAGTTTTGACGTGGTAGAACGTATTAATTTGCAATTTGAAGCCACTGCTTCTGAATATCTTTCAGCCACTGTTTTTCTGGAAATTGGGGATATTCGCTCAGGACAAGCTTCCTCAGGTGGAGCCTTAGGTGCTGATAGCACCGCAGTTATTAAAGTACGTCATGCTTATCTAGATTGGCTGGTGCCAAATTCTAGCCTAACATTACGTATGGGTTTGCAAAGTATACGCCTCCCCGGCTTTGCCTTGGATAGTCCTGTATTTGATGATGACGCTGCAGCCATTGTAGCCTCTTATGCAGTAAACGAAAATGTGAGCATAACGGCTTTTTGGATGCGTCCTTTTAATGATAATTTTAATGGCACAGATGAATATGTAGAAAACTTCATGGACAATTTTGACCTTGGTGGTGTCCTTGTACCCATGACATTTAAGAATCTTAAGATGACCCCTTGGCTTATGGCGGGTGCCTTTGGGCCAAATATGTATGCACCTTACGGGGTCAATTCTGCAACTAATGCCATGACAGTAAAATTTCCTCCTATAGTGCAAGGCATTGATAATTTTCAAGTAAAGGATGGGCTTTTCCCTGCTGTATTTAGCTCACGCAGGCCACTTGCTTCTCTTTATCCCGATGAGTATTCCACGGTGTTTTGGGCGGGCTTTACAGCGCAAGTAACTACGCTTAAACCTTGGAATTTTGTGTTTGACGCTATTTATGGTAGTGTTTCTACTCAGTATGAAGATCTTAATCGTGCCGGTTGGTTTGGCATGTTTTTAGCTGAGTATAGGATGAAATGGGGTACGCCTGGTTTATATATTTGGTACTTTAGTGGTGATGACGATAATCCCAACAATGGCTCTGAGCGTTTACCCTATATAGCAACTACCAATAACTATGCTAATTCGCTTTCTTCCTTTGGTTATCGTGGCTCTGTAACCATGGGCGGCGGTAAGGGTGTTCTAGGGACTAACCCCACTGGCACATGGGGCATTGGGGCGCGCATTAAAAACATGAGCTTTGTGGAAAATTTATCGCATATATTTCGGGTAAACTACTTTAGAGGTACCAACCATCCTCAAATGGCAGCTTATATTACCGGAAGGGACTTAAGCGATGATGCTGGGCGGGCCGTGTATCGTAACAATACAGATTTTAACAGCTTTGGTACATACTTAACCACTAAAGATGCCGGCATTGAAATCAACTTTGACACTCGCTATAAACTCACTGAAAATCTTTCCGTGATATTTGAAGCAGCTTATATTCATCTTTGGCTTGATGAGGGAACTTGGGGTAAGTATCAAAATCTTGCAGGAAGCACCTTGCACTATAAAGATGCTTGGAAAACATCGTTGCACTTTATCTATACTTTTTAAGATAGGGGGAGGGATAGTATGTACCGCACACCGCACGGCATCGAAAAATCAAACGATGTTTTTACTTTGCATGAAAACAATGCTCCTTGGCGTGCTGTCCTGAACTTAGGACATATTCAAGAAATTCCTAAAGACTTTGTGTGGCATAACAATGGAGAACAACAAACCTTCTCATTTTTGGAAAAGGGTACGATACGTTTGTATTGCCATACTTTTAGCTCAAGGGAGCGCATTATCTTACAGGTAGGGTCCGGTTGCCTTTTTCGGGAGGCAGGCTTGCTCTACACAGGTCAGCGTTATACCATACGTCAAGAAGCTTTAGAGCCTTGCGTGGTTTATAATTTTCCGGCGAGCCTGTTGCACAACGATGCTTTTATTAAGGAGCATCCAGCACTTATAATTAATCTTGTTAGTACGTTGGGGGCAAAACTTGGGGCTGTGATCAGCCTTTTGGCTGAATCACTTAAACCAAGCCCTGAGGTGATGGTAGGGCACTATTTATTTAATTTCATCAAGACACCGCCGGAACAACGCATCCAGCAAGGCATATCGCAAGGAGAGCTTGCTTTGTGCCTTGGGCTTCATCGTAGTACAGTGTGCCGAGTCCTACGAGGGTTTCGGGATGAGGGAGTCATCGGAAAAGTGAACCGTTCTACCATTGAAGTCCTTGATATGGATTACTTACAAAATTTAATAACTACATAATATTTTATATATATTTAACACTTCAAAAGCCCTAAGTAGTGAGCTGCTTAGGGCTTTTAAGCATTCAAAGCTAGGTCATCAGGCTGTTTATGGCATTGTGATTTTATAAATGTGTGTATAAACTGATGCCTTTAGGGGTGGGGCGCAGTGCAACACCTACGCTTAACTTCATCGCCACAAATTGCGCAAAAAACATTCCCAAAGTCATACAGTCTACTGTTAATATGAGACCTTTCCTAATTTATTGCGTGGAGCTTCATGGAGCGTTGGCGCTGTTTATATAAGTTAAATTTGAAATTCCATTACTGTGCTAGACTCTTTTGCTGCAACAATTTCTACTGTACTTTTATGCTTTTTTAGCGTAAGTAGTGCGGCGGAAAGTGTGTATTTTATTCAAATCATCTCTTTAAATCTCTTATTTTATTATTTAAGGTGGTCGCATGAGCTACGAAATGTTCCTGCAACATTTTTTTAATGCCCTTACTTTAGGCTCTCTTTATGCTCTTATAGCCATTGGCTACACCATGGTATACGGCATATTGCGCCTGATCAATTTTGCCCATGGGGACATTTTGATGCTCGGGGCATATTTTGTTTTTTTTGGTACTTTTGCCTTCGGTTTACCTTGGGGCTTTGCCGCTGTTATTGCCATAACCTTGGCCAGTTTGTGCGGTATGCTTGTGGAGCGTATAGCGTATCGTCCTTTGCGTGAAGCGCCTAGAATATCAGCGCTTATTTCAGCTATTGCTGTGTCTTTCTTTATAGAAAGCTTGGCGGTGGTGGTATTTACCGGTCTTCCCCGTCCTGTGCTCCAACCCGAGTGGATGGTGGAAAAGTGGAGCTTTGGAAATGTGCACATTCTGCCGTTGACAGCCTTTGTGCCAGGAGTGACAATTATTTTAGTGAGTATTTTGCTCTGGATTGTCTATCGCACCAAACCAGGCCTTGCCATGCGAGCTATCTCTAAAGACATTGAAACCACCCGCCTACTGGGTGTAAAAGTTAATACTATCATTGCTTTAACCTTTGTCATTGGCTCAGCCTTGGCAGCAGCCTCAGGTATTATGTGGGCTTTACGCTATCCTAAAATTGACCCTTATATGGGTATTATTCCGGGATTTAAAGCCTTTATTGCCGCAGTTTTTGGGGGTATTGGCTCCATCCAAGGCGCAGTGGTAGGGGGCTTATTGCTTGGCTTTATAGAAATTATGACCGTAGCCTTTATGCCACACCTGTCTGGCTATCGTGATGCCTTTGCTTTTGTACTCTTGGTTTTTGTCTTGCTCTTCAAACCCACGGGACTTTTTGGTGAGCGCATGGAGGAAAAAATCTAATGCGTATGAATACAAACACCTTCTTGACCTTGGCACTTATACTGGTATGCGGACTTTTCGTGCATTTTGCCGAAAGTTTTCTGGGTGACTATGAGATTTATATCCTCAAGCTTATTTTCATCAACGCTATCTTAGCCCTTTCTTTGAACCTTATCTATGGCTTTACCGGTATGTTTTCCTTGGGACAGGCGGGATTTATTGCTATTGGTGCCTATGTTTCTGCACTGTTCATTTTAAGCCCTGCACAAAAGGAAATGATGTGGCTGCTTGAGCCCATGATGTGGCCTTTTTCTGTTATTTTCACCCCATTTTGGGTGTCGGTCATAGCCGGCGGTCTGGCGGCAGCCTTTTTTGCTCTGCTCATTGGCTTACCGGTTCTGCGCCTAGGTGATGACTATCTTGGTATCGCCACCCTTGGATTTGCGGAGATAATTCGAGTGCTTATTGTTAATGCCACACCCATTACCAACGGTTCTTTGGGCATTAAGGGCATTCCTGGACATGCAGATTTGTTCTCGTGCTTTATCTGGCTTATCATCACCTTAGTTTTTATTGTACGTTTGGTGAACAGTAACTATGGTAATGTTTTTAAGTGTATACGTGATAATGAGATTGCCGCAAAGGTTATGGGTATCAATGTTTTTTACTATAAGGTACTTTCCTTTTGCATTGGTGCTTTCTTTGCAGGTGTGGGCGGAGCCTTGCTTGGCAGCCACCTTTCTACCATCGATCCTAAGATGTTTAATTTTCTCCTAACATTTAACGTGCTTATGTTTGTGGTTGCCGGCGGTCTTGGCTCTATCACCGGTTCACTTCTTGGGGCAGCTGTTATTACTATTTCACTGGAATGGATGCGCGCCTTGGAAGAACCCATGAATTTAGGTTTCATAGAAATTCCCGGCATTCCAGGCATGCGTATGGTTATTTTCTCTCTCTTCCTCTTGGCTATTATCCTTTTCCGCCGTGAAGGGATTATGGGCATGCGTGAAATAACGTGGAACAGCCTCTTTAGCTTTTGGAGGAAAAAATGAGCACGCCCTTTGTAAAACCCTCTGCCGCTGAGGCTCTGCTTGCTGTCAAAAATGTCACCATGCGCTTTGGTGGTGTTGTTGCTGTTAATGACTTGAGCATGAACATACCCAAGGGAAGCATTGTGGGACTCATTGGCCCCAACGGAGCAGGTAAAACGACGGCCTTTAATGTTATTAGTGGTTTTTATACCCCGCAAGAAGGTAGTGTCACCTTTCAGGGGAAAAACATTACCGGAAGCCCTCCGCATCGTGTTTGTAAGGCCGGCATGGCTCGTACTTTCCAAAATATTCGCTTATCACAACACTTGAGTGCTTTAGAAAATGTAATGGTGGGGTGTCATGTCCGGCGTAAATATCCGTGGTGGATGGCTCCGCTTTCTTTGCCCATGTTCAATAAGGAAGAAGATGCCCTTGCGCAAAAGGCTATGTCCTATATTGAAAAACTAGACCTTGCCGCCTATGCTCACGAAAAAGCGCATTCTCTGCCTTATGGGGCGCAAAGACGTCTTGAAATTGCACGGGCCTTGGCTACCGATCCACAGTTTTTGTTGCTTGACGAGCCTGCCGCCGGCATGAATCCTCAAGAAAGTATTGAATTGATGCATTTTATTGGGCGTATTCGTGAAGAGTTTGACTTGACCATCTTGCTTATTGAGCATGATATGAAAGTTGTTATGGGCGTTTGCCAATATATTTGGGTTATGGAATACGGCAGTCTCATTGCTGAAGGCATTCCCGAAGAAATACGTAACAATGCTGAAGTTATTAAAGCCTACCTTGGTACAGACGCTTAATAGGCAGGATAGTATGTTAAAAATTAAAGACTTAAAAGTACGCTACGGTGGCATTGAGGCTGTACAAGGCGTTGATCTTGAAATACCTCGTGGGAGCATCGTGACCCTTATCGGCGCCAATGGCGCAGGCAAGAGCAGTATTATTCGCTCCATTGCTGGCTTAAATAAAAGTATTAGTGGAGATATTTCTTTTCAGCGTCATGAAGGTATGACGCCTATTTCCCTCATGGGTTTACCGCCGGAAGATATGGTGCGTCATGGTATTTCTCTGTCACCGGAAGGCAGGCGCATTTTGCCGCATTTGACTGTGGAAGAAAATTTACAACTTGGTGCTTATAGCCGCAATGACAAAGCTGAAATTTTAGCTGATATTGATTGGATTTATACACTTTTCCCACGCTTGCGTGAGCGCTCTTGGCAAAAAGGCGGTACTTTATCAGGTGGTGAACAGCAAATGTTGGCAGTAGGCCGTGCGCTTATGAGCCGCCCAGATTTGCTTATGCTTGATGAACCGTCATTGGGGCTTGCTCCTTTGCTCGTAAAGGAAATTTTCAATATCATTTTGCGTATCAACGCAGAAGGAAAGACCATCTTGTTAGTGGAACAAAATGCCTTTGCGGCGCTGTCCATTGCCCATCATGCTTATATTTTAGAAGTAGGGCGCATTGTGTTGCAGGGTTCAGGTCAGCAACTTTTGGCAGACCCCAAGGTGAAGGAAGCTTATCTTGGCGGTTAAGCACAAAAAATAAAAAACTTAAAAAGCCTCCAGTTACGCAGGGGGCTTTTTTTATTGAATATTTTCTTAAGATGCATTGCGTGTATTTGGCAAAATACGTGCTCAAAGTTCAAATTAGCACATCGATTTTGCAGAACTTCTCTTTATAAAAATAGTTGCGGCCTTGGACAGGCTTTGTTAGAGTGGTTTGAGTTTATGTCGCTATTATCCACCTTTAACAAAATTCATCCAATTATGAAAGAAATATCGCCCATGCACACACAAATTCTTGCAATTATTTGTAGCGGTTTTGATGCTTATTCAGCGAGCCTTTATTTGCCACAAGAAAATGGCAAACAGTATTTTTTAGCAGCTACTTTTTCCCTTGGTGATAGCTGTGATTACTGCCAAGAGCTAGGCGCTGGCAAAAGTGTGGTGGGGCAAATTCTTCGAGAAAAT
>CAYJHS010000009.1:0-13257 GCA_964369815.1 uncultured Desulfovibrionaceae bacterium | reverse complement strand
AGGCTTTTATGGGGTGCCCCATACCTTCGGGCGGTGTATTGTGTGTAGATAGTAAAAAGCTCTACTCTTTTTCCGATAAGGATAGTAAAATATTACAACTTTTTGCCGATTTGGTGAGCGAAAAAGAAGAATCTTTGCCCGATATGTCTACTTCTCCTAGTGTGGCAGAATATTTTGCCTGTCTTGGAATTGTGCGCTCTTTGCGCTTTCAGTATAAGGCTTGGTCTACGTTTTTACTTAATTACTTAAGAACAGTAGGGCATACCTTACACTTTGACTACTGTGCTTTTGCTTCTCTTGACCCTTCTGAAGAGTATTATGTGCTTGAAGGTGAAAGTAAGCCTATTTTATTGCAACGTGGCGAGCAAGTGGTTTTTCCATTACAAAGTGGCATGGTTGGTTGGGTGTTCCGTGATGAGCAACAAGCCATTTTTTCCGAAGGATTGAGCGGCAATAGCAATATTTCTCTTTTTGGAAAAGTTCCGGAGATGCCAGCATACAAAGCCCTTATATGTGTTCCGGTTGTGGTTAATAAAACGGCGCGGGGTGTGCTTTGTCTGGCACACAGTGAAGGGAGAGAAATGGACGATACTTTACGCTCTTTTGTGCATCAGTGCGTAGACTCCCTAGGGCTTTTTTTGGAAAATTTATACTTACGCAGTCGTTTGCATCAACTTTTACCAAAGGCGCAAGTGCACGAGCATATCTCAAGAGCGTATGGCTCTGATCATCAACAATACAGCGAGGAAGACTAATGTTTTCACGTTTATTCGGTGGTTTAGGGAGAAAGTTAGCCATGGATCTTGGCACGGCGAATACCCTGCTCTATACACGAGAACATGGGATTGTGCTCAATGAACCATCGGTGGTAGCAGTGGATGCTACCAACAATACTATTCTTGCTGTGGGTAATGAGGCGAAAAGTTACATTGGGCGCACTCCCAAAAATATTCGTGCCATTCGCCCCATGAAGGATGGTGTTATTGCAGATTTTGATATTACTAAGGAAATGATTTCTTATTTTATTCGCAAGGCTGTGAAAGGATTGCGCTTTGCAAAACCGACCATGGTTATCTGCGTTCCCACTGGTATTACGCAAGTGGAGAAAAAAGCTGTCATTGATGCAGCACTCATGTCTGGGGTGCGAGAAGTGCATCTTATTGAAGAGCCCATGGGAGCTGCCATTGGGGCAAATTTGCCCATTCACGAACCTTTTGGAAACTTAGTGTTGGATATAGGCGGCGGTACTTCTGAAGTGGCTGTCATTACTATGTCTTCCACGGCTTTTTCTGAGTCTGTACGCGTGGCTGGCGATGCTATGGATATGGCTGTGCAGCGCTATATCCATGACGTGTTTCAAATGGATGTTGGCGAAAATACAGCTGAAAATGTAAAAAAAATCCTTGGCTGCGCTGTGCCTATGCCCAATATGCCTATGCTTGATGTTTCCGGTAAAGACTTGGTACATGGTGTGCCGAAAGTGGTACGTATTTCAGAAGGGCATATTCGTGAAGCTTTACGTGATTGTTTGCGAGTAATTGTAAAGGCGGTGTTTACTGCTCTAGAAAAAACCCCACCTGAGCTTGCCGGAGATATTTACACCAATGGCTTGCTCATTGCAGGGGGAGGAGCGCTATTAAAAGGGCTTGACCAATATATTGCGCAAGAGACTCGCCTTAAGGTGGTTCTGGACAATGACCCACTGACTACGGTGGTACGTGGTACGGGAAGAACTTTAGACGATTTGCGTATGTATTCTCATTTATTTATTAATTAGTGTAGCTTGTCTCGAGTGTTTTTCTTACTGACGGTCTTTTTGTAGACAGCTAAAACCCCTCATTCATAAGATTACTTTATCTTTGCATAATTTTTTTAATGTGTCCGTGTTTGATGAGCGCTAAGGTCTTTGGGTAGAGCATATCTGCAAAGTGTTCTGCAAAACCTTGTAGCTCGTCTAAGTCTAGCCAAAGCAGGCTTTTGTGAGAAAAAATTTGTTCTTTTGGGGCAATGGTATATATAAAAAAAGTTGTATAATGTAACTCTTTCTGCAACTGATCATGGGTCTTAGGCGGAAAATTTTTACAACGAGGCCTTTGTCTTTGTGATGGTGCTGTAGATAATTGTTGAGAGTAGATGTCTGTATTTTTGTCAAAAAGCTTTGCGCCTACCATAGATACTGTATTTTCTAAAAGCTGTTTAAGATATTCTTTTGAAACAGAAATCGCCAAGGAAGAGAGTTTTTTTTCTAAAAGAATACGTGCGGCTTCTTCTTTCGCCTGTCCGGCAAAGACACAACCTGACAAAAATTCTAAGGGTGAAGTTTGTTTACTTTGGGGCCAAAGTAAAAGCTTTCCTTGTTTGTTTTGGAGTAACAATACTACTTCACGGTGAGGAAGATTTTTAGCTTGGTTGTAGTGTTGCAATAAGATTGGTTTGTCATAATAATCTACAATTTCGAGCATATCCTTAATAAGAGACTGAGTATAGGGGTAGTATTGCATGCACGTATCTCCGCAAAATGAATATATTTTAAAAAACCTTGACCTAGAGCATGTCCCAGCAGTAGTGGCACTAGAAGAAAAATGTTTTTCTAAGCCTTGGAGGCAGGAGCAATGTCGTGCCGTTTTTACCCAAAAACATTTTTTTGGACTGGGTTTGTGGAAAAATATTGATAACTATAAGGTGGTTACGCCTGAACAAGTTTTGCACCAAGAGTATCTTGCCTCATACATATCATTTTATCACGTTTTAGATGAAATGGAAATATTGAATATTGCTGTAGACCCGCAGTTTCGTCAAAAGGGACTTGGTACATATATTTTGGGAAAATCTCTTGAAAAGGCTCGTGAAAAAAATATACAAAAAGTTTTTCTGGAAGTTCGTGTTGGAAATGCAATAGCTCGTAATCTTTATGAAAAATTTTCTTTTATGGAGGTTGGTAAGCGGGCAAAGTATTATGCTGACACCGGAGAAGATGCCTGTATTTATGCACTTGATTTATAAAATGTGCTGTGTTATAAAAAAGAGCTAAACATGATGGGGGATACCTATGAAAAAACTTATGGCTGCCAATTGGAAAATGTATAAAACACAAGCAGAGGCTACAAGCACTATCACAGAGCTTTGTGCACTTTTACATAGCACACCAGACAAGTTACAAGATAGAGAAGTACTTATTTTTGCACCTTTTACAGCTCTTTCTCAGGCTGTACAAGCCGCACAAGGTGCTAAGGCTCCTTTACAGCTCTCCATAGGCGCACAAAATTTTTATCCCAAGGATGAAGGCGCTTTTACCGGCGAAGTTTCTGCGCCGATGCTTCAAGATGTGGGTGTTACATGGATTTTGGTTGGACATTCTGAGCGCCGGACTGTTTTTGGCGAACCCCTTGAGCTTATTCAAGAAAAAGCAAGTTACGCCCTAGAAAAATCTTTTAAGGTGACCTTTTGTGTGGGTGAAAGCCTTGAAGAGCGGGAAGCAGGGCAATTAGAAAATGTGCTGACAAAACAACTTGCAGCCTTAAAAGACTTTGCAAATCAAATAGATGGGCAGAATTTTGCCGTTGCCTATGAGCCAGTGTGGGCTATTGGAACCGGTAAAGTGGCTGGACCAGAAGAAATTGCCGAGGCGCATACCTTGGTGCGTAAAATTTTAGAAAATATTTTGGGCACAAAAGGATCGCAAATACGTCTTTTATATGGCGGAAGTGTGAAAGCAGACAATGCTGGTGCAATTCTTTTGCTTGACAATGTGGACGGAGTGTTGGTAGGTGGTGCTTCTTTGCAAGCTGAAAGTTTTGCAAAGATTGTTACTGCTTAGTCGTTTTTTTGTTTGAGCACTCAGTACGCTTTTTTTATTCTTAAGCTGTAGTTTAAATTTGAAAAATATATTTTATTGTAGGATTGCCCTTGGTGGCTTTGGAGGTTTTTTGTGCAAACGCTTATCTTGACGCTGCATATTATTGTCTGCGTATTGCTTATCATTTTAGTTTTGTTACAAGCTGGACGTGAGGGCATGGGAGTTATTTTTGGCGGCGGCGGCGGTTCTGTTTTTGGTAGCGGCGGTGCCGGTGGGCTTTTATCTAAACTTACGGCCTTTATGGCTGCTTTGTTTTTATTTACTTGTTTAAGCTATACATATATTTCCGGTTCCCACGCTGATGATGATTCTGTGGTGCTAGATGTAAAGCTTGAGGAAGTAAAACCTGGCGAAACTAAAGCCACCGAAAATAAAACACCTGAAGCTGCAAAGCCTGCTGAAGAAAAACCTGCGGAAGCTGCAAAACCAGCTGAGGCAAAGCCTGCTGAAGAAAAACCTGCAGAAGCTAAGCCTGCTGAGACAAATCCCGCGGAAGAAAAACCTGCAGAAGCTAAGCCTGCTGAGACAAATCCCGCGGAAGAAAAACCTGCGGAAGCTAAGCCTGAATAGGTTTATCAGAAAACATTTTTGGGGGGGCTTAGGCCTCCCTTTTTGTTTGGAAAAACTATGCATGACAATTTTTCTCATCGACCATTTGCTGATTTATGGGGAACTACAGCTAAAGATTCTGCAAAGAAAGAGCGTGTGCTTCGTCAAAAATCTAGTTTGTCGCATGTTGCTCCTCAAGGTTGCAAAGGTTGCAGTGGTACACACCAAGTTGTACATGACGATACTTCCTTGGAGGCTGATGCAGCTGTTTTTTTGCAAGCTATGGAAAGTATAAATAGAAAGCCGCTAAGGCATCGGCCTACACCAAAGGAATTTTTTAAAGGTGATGTGCTTCCTTGTTATGAGAAAACCGGCGAAAATACCCCTTTTTCTGAAATTTTCCAGCCCAAAAAAGAGATAAAAAAGCGTAGTAAGGACATGCACAAACCTAGTAACAGCTTTTTGCAAAATCAGCCGCAAAATGTAAAGTCGCCGCAAGAGGAGGACGTGAGTATGCATGTTTTGCTAGAGCGAGAAAACAATCGTGCGCATGGACATAGTGAAGAAGACATGCATGCCTTTGCCAAAGCCATGAAGGAAGTGCATCCTTTGCAGGGGAAAGGGCGTGATGTTGCTAAGGAGGTTTCGCCTTCCATAAGCGAAGTGCAAAGGCAAGAAAGTTTTGCTAAGATGATGGAAAAACAGGTTGAGTTTGCCTTATCGCTTAAAGGAGAATACCTTGAGGGGCATGTAGTAGGTTTGGATATTTTGACCATGGAAAACTTGCGTTCCGGTCGATATAGCCCAGAAGCTCATCTTGATTTGCATGGGCTAAATGCTGTGCAGGCTTATGAGGCGTTACGTGGTTTTTTCCGCTCAGCATGGTATAAAGGCTTACGCACGGTATTGCTTGTGCCTGGTAGAGGGAAAAACTCTCCTCAAGGCTTCGGAGTATTACGGGATAAATTGCAATTATGGCTTACTCAAGAGCCTTTTAAACGAGTAGTGCTTGCCTTTTGCACGGCGCAGCCCACAGATGGTGGGGCAGGTACCATGTATGTACTTTTACGTAAGTATAAGAAAAAGGGTAAAATTAATTGGGAAAGATTACCTGCAGATCCAGACTTATACTAAAAGGAATATACTTTTTTAGTATTTATCCAAAATGGCATAAATCCTAACGTAAAGCCCTCTCTCTTAAGGCATTTTAATGAAAATGCCTTACCTGTTATTCCTCATCCTCATTAATGGAAGGTGCTATGCTTGGCTTACTTTCTTCGTTTTTTTGTACATCCTCTTTAGCTTTCTCCACGACATCTTCTTCAACATTTTCTTTCACTTCTTTTTGCTCTTTCTTTTTTGCTGGAGCAGGAGTTTTTATTGGTGCCTGTACTGTAGGCACAGCATTTTCCTGTGGAGTAAGATCTTTAATTTGCATACCTGTTTTGGGGGCTGTGTCTTGAGGCGGTACATCTGATACTTTAGGAGCTGTTTTTTCAACAGCAGTCACCTCGTCTTCGCCAAGTGCGGGCTTATGGGGTGGTTCTTGGTCAATGTCATGAAGTGTTATGAGAGATTCGTGCTGATCGTGCATTTGTGAGTCAGGCACAGAAGGCGTGTCTGGACTGGGGCTAGCATTATCTTTTTTCTTGCTACCAATGATTTCAACTGCTTTGTCGCTGTTTTTGCCGCTGGTAATGCGTGCAATTCTTTCTTTGCGCTCTTCTTGACGTTTTTTTTCTTCCTTCAGTCTTTCTAAGGTTTCTTCTCTTTCTTTATTGTCGGCTACGGAAGTGTTGTCAAAATCAATGGAAACATTTGGTTTTACAGTGATATTTGGTTCTGGCTCTGTGATTTTGGGGAGTTGTTCAGCAATAGCTAGGTGCAATTCCTTGGCAAAGCTTTCAAAGTAGGGGTGGATTTTGCCAGACTCAGCATTATACGCTTTTCTGCTACTGTCTTTATAATTGATAGTGTAGCTCATGGCAGAGAAATTTACCTCTAGGGTAATGGTTTCACGACCTGGGATTTTATAAACAACGTGCAAAACCCCTGGGGCTCTATCGCGTGCGCTCCAGCCAAGGCTATGACTTGCCGCGACAATAGCGGAACGGATTTCTGTGCGGGTAGGGGCGTATTCTGGAATATGGATTTCTACCGGTGCTTTGGGGTCAACTTTTACTTGCTTGCCTGAGCAGCCTATGAAAAAAAATATACTTAGGATTGAACTTAATATGTAAAGCTGTTTCATGCTTTCTCCTACAGCTAAATAATGGCGACGGGCCCCAAAATCTTTTAGTGTAATTTTATACATTATTTGAAATGAGTAACTACTTAAAATATAAATAGTAACCTTATAATTCAAAGAGATATATACAATTATGCGTGAATATGCAAGCTATTTTTCGCCCATTAAAATGCAACCATATTATTGATTTCGATTGGGGAAACTTTCTCGTTGAAAGCGTTTTGAACAAAAAACCTCTATAA
Organism: uncultured Desulfovibrionaceae bacterium; assembly: GCA_964369815.1. GTDB lineage: Bacteria > Desulfobacterota > Desulfovibrionia > Desulfovibrionales > Desulfovibrionaceae > CAYJAD01. The sequence continues at coordinate 6,362 of CAYJHS010000009.1, read as the reverse complement.
GTTCTATTTAAAATAATTATGTGTGTTTTTAATTATAATAAAGAAAGCCATAACCTTGGATGTGAAGGCTATGGCTTTTTGCATGACAGCGTCGTCTATGTTCAACGCTTTCTTTGATGCGGCGCGAGAGGAACTCTCGCCTTGGAGGGTAGGGAATGCACTCCCCTTCTCTAAGCAAGGGAAAAAGGACTTTCTCCCCCGGCAGGCGTACCTAGAGGTACGATTTGTTACCATCCAAAGAGCTTTTGTGCATTGCAAACAGCACCAAGAACTCTTGGGATTATGTAGTAAAATTGATTTGTCTATTTTTTGCTTTAATGTTACATTTCGTAAATTCAATTACTTACACACATAAAACATAGGCTGCGTGTGTCATAGGCAAAGCTTTGTATAAAACTTTTTGCTATGACAGCACACTTTGTGAGGCGAACGTCCTCTACATTACAAAAAGTGTGCCTAAAAGATGCATGAGGCTGCGTAAAAAATAATATGAAATTTCAACAAATTAAAATGGTTTATATAAAAAAGTTGCTATTAAAACTATTTTATATTCAGAAAAAAATGACGAATTTTCATAAAAACATGACAAAATGTGAATAGTGTTTATTTAAGGTTTGAGGGATTTATTTAATCAATTTCTGTGTAATGATGCAAAAGGATGCAGTATGGCAAAAGTTTTACTCATAGATACGGATATTGTTTTACGCCAAAGCCTAGAAAAAGTGGCACATGCTATTGATATAGAAATATTTAAATCTAACACCATCGGAGTAGGTTTGCAAATGTGCGCCCATAATATTGATGTCGTTATGTTGGAAAAAGTCCATGCAGATGGAGAGGGTAATGCACATATCCAAGATTTTTTAGCTTGGCCACATAAACCACATGTATTGCTGGTAACACATCTTGGTAATGGCGATATTGCAGAAAGAGCCCTACGTGCCGGAGCATGGGAGTTTTTATGCAAGCCAGTGCAGCCGCAGGAGCTTGTGTCTGTGTTGCAGCTCGCCATGGAGCACAGAAAGGGGCGTGGTTTTGATATTTCTGCGCGAGAGATACATAGTCATGACATCTTGGGTAGTAGTCGAGCTTTGCAAGAAGCACTTAACCTACTGCATGAGGCGGCCAGATCTGAAACCAATGTGTTGATTTATGGTGAAACAGGCGTGGGAAAGGAGCTTTTTGCCAGAGCCCTGCATGAAAATTCTTTACGTAAAAAACATCCTTTTGTCACTGTCGACTGTGCGTCTTTGACGGAAAATCTTGTGGAAAGCCATCTCTTTGGGCATGCTCGAGGGGCTTTTACGGGTGCGGACAAGGCTAGAGACGGTCTTTTGCTCACGGCGCATACAGGTACGCTTTTCTTAGATGAAGTGGGGGAGTTGCCTATGTCTATGCAAAAGGTTTTTTTGCGCGCTCTTGAGTTGCGCCGTTTTCGCCCTGTAGGTTTGGTGGAAGAAATTCCAAGCGACTTTCGTCTTATTGCTGCAACCAATAAAGAGTTGGCTGAACTTGTGAAAGAAAAAGAGTTTCGCAATGATTTACTTTATCGTTTACAGGGTGTTACAGTGCGAATCCCTCCTTTGCGTGAACGTAAAGAAGATGTATTTTTGCTTGCGGAAAATGCTGTGAAAAATTTTTGCAAAACACATTCTTTGCCCGTGAAAGTGCTGAATATGTCTTGTATTGACGCACTTATGGCGTATGTTTGGCCGGGAAATGTACGTGAACTCATCAGTACCATGGAGCGCGCTTGTATTATGGCAAAGGATGAGGATGAATTGTATGCTGCACACTTACCCACCGATGTGCGTGTGGCCATTGTGCGCAGTCGGGTGCAAAGTGACGTGCGTCGAGTAAAGCCCATTGCGCAAGGGGCATTTTTCCTTTCTTCGGAGGAGGGCATGCCTACTTTGAAAGAATGGAAAAAATATGCAGAACTTACCTATATTAATAAACTTTTAGAGCAAAATAATGGTGATGTTCGCCTTTGCGCTACGCAAGCCGGTTTGTCCCGAGGGCATTTTTACGAATTGCTAAAAAAACATAATATTTCTATATAGTTATTTTTTTAGGTTGCTACTTTTTAATTTCTTCGGCTTCGACGGTGATGTTAATTTGCGTAACATTTGTTTCATTTTCAACTATAACAACAGGTGTTTCTTCAAAGTTTAGGCGCTCATCGGTAGCTTGGAGTTCTCTGTCCGTTTCAAAATTATATTCCCGAATAAAGATATCCCAACAAGTTATAAAGAGTACCGCCAGTAAAGGCCCAATAATAAAGCCATTCATGCCAAGAAGTGCAAAACCACCCAATGTTGAGAGCAGTACCAAATAGTCCGGCAAGCGCGTGTCTCGTCCTACGAGGATGGGGCGAAGTACATTGTCCACAAGGCCAATGACGCCTACGCCAAAAGCTACTAAAATTACTCCTGACTGTATATGACCTGTGGCAAAAAAGTAAATGGCTACGGGTGCCCATACGAGCCCTGCTCCAACCAGTGGCACCAGCGAAAGTAAGGTCATGACGCCACCCCATAGAATGGGAGCTTGGACGTCTAAAAGCCAAAAAATAAGCCCGCCTAAAAAGCCTTGCACCAAGGCGACCACAAGGCTTCCGTTGACTGTGGCTTTGGTGACTTCTGATATTTTTTGGAATAAAAGTTGTTCTCTTTTATCTCCAAGAGGCAATGCTTTATGTAGTAAGGCAATGATTTGCTTGTTATCCCGTAAGGTAAAGAAAGAAATATAAAGTAAAAGCCCTACCTCCGCCACAATATTGAGAGTTTCAGCACCAATGGAGACAGCTTTTTGGCCAATATATTTTGATAGAAAAATAACAGCTTCGGCGACTTTTGCTTGTATGCCTTGTGGATCTATTTCAAATCTTTGCATGTATTCTTGGATGAGCGGAAAAGATGTTTTTACCTTTTCAAAGTACGCATTAATGTCTACTTGGCCGCTAGTTAGGCCTTGGTAGAGGGCTAGCCCTTGGTTTAAAAATTCGCTAGCCATAAATAGAAAAGGTAAAACCACAATAATTACAATAATAGACAGTGTGAGGAGCGCAGAAATATTAGGTTTTTGCGTAAGTTTTAAAAAATATTCATTCAGGCCGGAAAAAATAATGGCGATGGCTACAGACCAAAAGATAATTCCCAAGAATGGAAACATAAGCATTAAAAACCCAATGCTTACGATGATAAGTAATCCTATAAAAGACTTGTATTCTATGCTACTATTCATATTTTCCCCCATGGGTCATTGGCTATCATTCGAGTTATCTCTTTGTATGATACAAAGCTTTAGATGGGGAGTAAATCTTTTTATTTAGTTTTAATTTTTCTTATGTACATTAAAAAACTCAATGTTGTAAGTGATACTTCTAAATGGCGTGATACATATGGGAAGTTTATCATTTTGTTGTAGAAAACTTATTGAACGGTTTGAAGCCTCACTATATATTAAACAAATTATAGGCATGAATTGCTATGAAACAACAACTCCTGCCCATAATGGTTTTTCTAAGGTCGCTTTAGCGCTGTTCAGTTTGTGAAAGCCAAAAGTGTAGTGTTTTATAGAGTATATCTGCATCAATAGGTTTGGTGATGTGATCATTCATGCCATGGGCAATGCTGATTTCCTTGTCCCCTTTCATGGCGTGGGCCGACATGGCAATTATGGGGAGTGTAGCATATTTTTCGTTGCTACGAATGTGCTGAGTTGCTGTGTAGCCATCCATGGTAGGCATTTGTATATCCATAAGTATGGCGTCGTAGTGCGTGTTTTGAAGCATTTTTAGGGCTTCTTCACCATTGTTGGCAGTGTCTAAAGTAAAACCTGCCGACAGTAGGATTTCCTGTGCAACAAGCTGATTTATTTCATTATCTTCTGCAAGTAGTAAGTGCCCGATTTTAAGACTTTGCCCTTCTAAAGAAAGGTCTTGCGTTGTGGGTAAACTGTCCTCTTGGGTAAGGGAAGTCTTTGGCGCCAGAGCAAAAATGGCTGTGCAGAAGAAGGTTGAGCCATGTCCAAAATCACTTTCTACCCAGATTTTGCCCCCCATCATGGCAATGATATTCTTGGATATGGCAAGGCCAAGGCCGGTACCGCCAAATTTTCGGGTAACTGTATTATCCGCTTGAGAAAAGGCAGAAAAAAGGCGGTCAATTTGTTGTGGGGTGAGACCAATACCTGTATCACGCACGGCAAATTGGCAGTGTAGTTCATTAATGCTGTACATTTTACAGGAAACTTCCACAGAAATACCACCGGAGTCTGTAAATTTGATGGCATTACTGACAAGATTAAAGATTACTTGCTTTAAGCGTAAGGCATCACCAAGTAAGTGTGTGTCAACATGCTCATCGTAGCTGACGTTGAGCGTTAGTTCTTTTTCGGCGCTCCTCGGGCCGTAGAGGTCTTGTACTTCTTGGCAAATATTTTTAAGTGTAAAGGGGCGTTCTTCAATTTCGAGCTTACCTGCTTCAATTTTAGAAAAATCGAGAATGTCATCAATGATACGCATGAGGTTGTTGGCAGAAAAGACGGTTTTTTGTACATAATTTTCTTGAATACTACTCATGGGGGTCAGCCCTAAAAGATGCAAAAGTCCCAAAATACCATTCATGGGCGTGCGGATTTCATGGCTCATATTAGCTAAAAATTCACTTTTGGCCTTGGTGCTTTGCTCGGCAAGTTCTTTTGCTTTACGCAATTGGTGCTCATTTTTAGCAATTTCTTGCAACATGGCTTCATGCTCGCGCATGTCTCTAAAATATACAATAAGGCCGCTCTTTCCACGATAGGCTGTACGAACCACATAAAGATTAACGGGGATTTCTTCGTTGCTCTTAATGTGCCTACAAAGCATAGTGGACGTTATGGCGCCTTTTTCATGAGCAGATTGTATTTGGTGTTGTACTACGTCTGCAGAAGCCCTTCCATCTGGTTGAAATTCTGGATGTATTTTCTGGAAGTTCTGAATGTGATCCTCTTGATCCTCAAAGCCAAAAAGCATAATAGCTGCCAGATTGGTGTAGATGAGATTGCCGTCATCATCCCAAAAATGCACTCCTAAGGGTAAAAAATCTAACATGAGCGCATTACGTAGTTCAGATTCTTTAACAAGTTCTTGTGCTTTTTTTAATTCACGAAGGTCTTTGGCATAAGCAATAATAATTTCTTCTTTTTCAAGGACGGAACGTACATGGATAATTTCCATGGGAATAAACTCTCCATCACTACTTATATGCAACCATTCAAAGCGACAGTAGCCTTTTTCAAGCACTTCTGCGTGATTTTGGGCAATACTTTCTTGAGACATCCGCCCATCAGGTTGATATACTGGAGAAGTCCGGTGAAAATTTTCCATATATTCTTGTTTGCTATTAAATTTAAATGTGCGCAATGTTTCTTGGTTACAATCAATCATTTTGCCCTGTAAGTTCCAAAAAGTAATACATAGAGGTAAATTTTCTGACATTATAGCATTAAGCTCGGTTTCCATTTTTTCTTTTTGGTTTTCCAAAGGTTCCGTAATGTCGGTAATGAGCGATAAGCGTGCTTTTTCTTTATTATTCCATGCAATACACGAATCTATAAGTTGTAGATGCTTTTTAAGTTTTGTATCATAACGATCCCACGAATGGGGAATAGGTGTTGATCTAATAATATCGTTAGTGCAATAGTCACAAGGCTTGTCATTGTTTGTAAAAATAGTATAGCATGGTTTTGATATTACCTCTTTAGCATCGAAAAAATTATAAACTGCTTTGTTGCAATACAATATTTCATATGTATCTAAGTCTGAAATATACACAGGCATTGGAAAAGCGTCGAGTAAGTTTTCTAGTTGTTTCTGCTTTTTTTCTAATGTATTTTTCATACTTTTTTGTTTTTTAATATATAAAAAAAGAATAGCTGATAAGGCTATTAATAATATGATGATGCCTATTAAAAGATTAACGCTAAAAAACGATAAAAAATTTACAAATCGTGTTGTATAACTTGGTTGTGAGGTATGATTTAATAAAATGTTACTAAACTTTTCTTGAGGAAAAGCTGCTATAGCCTTATTGAAAATAGAAATAAGGCGTGGGTCTACATTTTTGTTGAAAATAAAAGAGAACTTATCATAAAGCGGAAGTATGTTTACAATACGTAAAAGAGGATAGTTTCCTTCAGCAATGGCGGTACGCGCGGCATAGACATTTTCAAAGGTAAAGCTCGCTTCACCGTCTTCAACGGCGTGATAAGCGGCGGTAATATCTTCAAATTCACGGATAGGATTTTGGGGGAAGGTTTCTTTGAGAAATTGTAGTATCACTGGGTGAAGCTTTGAAACTGCAAACGCGCAATTG
>CAYJHS010000008.1:889-23784 GCA_964369815.1 uncultured Desulfovibrionaceae bacterium | reverse complement strand
CCAAACCCCACCCCTCAAAAAAACCAACTGTGGTCACATTTTATTGTCCAAGATAAATTGTGGCGCATGTGGGATTTTCAAAGGTGGTTTTGAATATATACCTTTTAAAAGCTATTAAATCAGCTTTTCCTGTATACTACATAAAAACTAAAACATTTTTATTTACGGAGTAAATAAAAATGTTATTTAAAGTTTTTTGGAAAGGGGGTCTGGGGGAAAAACTTTTCTTCAGAAAAGTTTTTCCCCCAGAAATTTTTTGAAATTACTAGAGCTGTTGCCTCTAGAATTGTTGTCCCATGGTGAATTCAAAGCGACCGGAGCGTCTTTTGCCAGAGTAGTCCTTGGTAAGCGGTATACCATAAGCAACACGTAGGTCACCCATCGGTGAGCGCCAACGTAACTCTAAACCAGCTGTAGCAACAATATGATTGCTTACGTTCATATAGTCGGTATCAATGTTAAAGCCAGCATCAATGAAAGGAACAAGAGCTAGACCGAGATCTTTTTGGAATGTCCAAGAATATTCAAGGTTAACAACGCTCATGAAGTTACCACCAATAACGTCGTCATAGTCTTTATCCTTGGGAGATATGTCGGAGTATTCAAAACCACGGATGGTGTCAATGCCACCGATATAGAAGCGTTCAAATACTGGGATAATGTTATCGGTATTTTGGAAAACGCCGCCTACACGAGTGCGCAAGCGTAGGACATGGTCTCCTTGCTTATCAAGAGCAAGGAAGCCTTGCCAGTCAAACATGGCTTTCACAAAGTTATCAGTACCGCCAAGGAAGTTACCACCATACTCAAAAGAGAGACGGGTAATGGTACCCTTGGTTGGGCGTGAGCGGTCGTCAGTGGTGTCACGCACAATACGTGCGGTGATAGCACTTGTCCAGTTTACGCCTTCATATTCTTTGATGGAAGGGGCAGCATAGTCACCCATATCGTCCAAAGTATAGCGCTCAAGGCGATAGCTTAGGCCGATAGTGGTGTATTCGCCAATGGGGTAAGCAATACGGATGCTGTCACCAAGGGTTGTTTTGGTAAAGTCGTCCCAGTCATCATAGGTGTAATATAAGTCATTACCAATGAGTAAATCTGTGTCAAAAAGGCGTGGGTTAGTGAAAGAGATGGTACCGGAAGTTCTTTCAGTTGATGTAAATCCTTGAATTTGTAACCAGTAACCACGTCCAAAAAGGTTGCGTTCTTGGATAGAGGCTGAAACACCAACACCGTAGTAAGTGGAATAGCCAAGACCCACCATGGCGGCACCGGTATTGCCTTCTTTTACCTTGATCTTTAAATCCACTTCTTCAGAGGTTTCTGTGGGCACAAGATCAGCGTCTACGGCAGTGAAGTAGCCAAGTTTTTTGAGTCGTTCTGTGGAGCGACGCATATGAGCGCCGTTATACATATCGCCGTCGGCTAAGCGCATTTCACGCAAAATGACGTTATCACGAGTTTTTGCATTGCCTTCGAGAACTACACGACGGATATATACCTTTTGTTTTTTGTTGACAAAGTAGCCTACAGAGACAAAGGGGCTACCATCGTCAGCTTTTAAGAGCTTTGGCTCTACTTCGGCAAAGGCATAGCCTTGGTCACCGTAGAATTCTTTAATTTTTTTGGTGTCTTCTTGCATGACAGTCAAAGAAAAGAATTCATTGTCTACCTTGTGCTCATCCATATCAATAAGCGCAAGGAGTTTTTCTTCATCTTCAATGAGTTGTCCACCAAACTTAACATCTCTCACTTTATAGCGCCGGCCTTCATCTACATTGAAGGTGATAACAATGCCTTCGTCAGTGTATTGCACGTCAGGTGCAGCTACTTGTATGTCTACAAAGCCTTCGTTAAGACCGTAGGCGGCAATGGCGTTGGTATCACGCTCAAGGTTTTCTTCTTCAAGTACACCACCACCAAGGAGCCAAGAGAGAATATTGCGAGGTTTTAAGGCCATGTAGTCATCAATATCGCTTTGATCAAGCTGTGAGAGACCATTGATTTTTACTTCACTAATGTAGAGTTCTTCCCCTTCGCTAATTTCCAGCACAAGGCGTGCACCGCGTCCACCCTCTTGGGAAATGATGCGGTGATTTATCTTGGCATTGTGGTAACCTTCTTTGCTGTAAAGTTCTTTAATTTTTTGTAAATCTTCAGAAAGAGTTCTGTCGTTAAGCACGGTACCGGTTTTGGTGCCCATGGCTGCAGTTATGTCGTCGGAATCAATTTCGTCGGCACCGTTTACTTCAATGCTGGTAATACGGGGTTTTTCTACCACAGCAAACACAAGGGTTGGGCCGGCATCCATGCGGGCTTGTACGTCGCTAAAGAATCCCATGTCCCAAATGCGTTTGACCTCATCGTTGATGATGGCTTCGTTGGCAAAGTCACCACGGCGCACATTCAAGCGCATGAGCACAGCATCCGGATCCATAATGCGCAGACCCTCTACTCGTACGTCTTGCAGGGCACCTTTGGGGACTCTTACAAGGGCAGATGGGCTTGGAGCCGGAGCCGGAGCCGGAGCCGGAGCAAGAACAGGAGCAGGGCTTTGAGCGGATTGCGGTGTTTGTGTATATATAATTTGTGAAGGTGCTGTGCTTGGTGCGGGGCTACCGCTTACACGGGCAGCAAGCTCATCGGCGGCACCGGCAAGCTCTAGCATGTTTTCTTTAGAAAGGGTCACCACATTGGCGTCTTGACTGCCAGCGACCGGTAGTACTCGGGAGTCTAAGGTAAAACCGTCACCTAGCTGGTTGAATACCCCATAAACTACGGTGGTTGCGCCAACTCTTTCGCCAAGGCGGCGAGCAGCGGCGGCATCAAGGTTTTGTGCATTTTGTCCCGCAAGTAAGGATGCCGCTTGAGCTGGGGAAACCACAGTCATGCCTTTTTGCTGCAGTCTTTCAGCAAGTAGGCTTGGTACATTTTGCCGTAAGTTGGCTTTACTTGCGTCACCATTGACCTGATAGGGCAAGATAAGCACTTTGCCTGCAGCAAATGCGGCATCCGCCGCGCAGCCCATAATAATAAGGGCTAAAAGCATTCCCCAGTTAAGCAAATATTTTTTCATACAATACTCCCGCTCGAAGTTCAAAACTTCGACCCATACTAGCTGCCAATTTATTGTCATGTGTTACGACCACAAGGGTCATTCCAAGTTCACGATTCAACTCTAAAAGCAATTGTCCAACGCCTTCACCGGAGGTTTCATCCAAATTGCCTGTGGGCTCATCGGCCAATAATACCCGTGGCTGCATTAGCACAGCCCTAGCAATTGCGGCGCGTTGTCTTTCGCCACCAGACAAGGTGGTTACTTTATGCTCTAAGCGCTGACCAAGTCCCACACGTTCAAGGATAGCCACTGCTTTTTGCTCTGCTTCCTTGCGTGGCATGCCGGCAATGATGGCCTGCATGGCGACATTTTCTACCGTAGAAAATTCCGGCAAAAGATGGTGGAACTGAAAAACAAATCCGATGGAAGTATTTCTTAGGTGCGCTTTTGCATTGGCACTTAAGTTTTGCAAGTCATTTCCATCAAAAAGTATCTTTCCCTCAGTAGGAATATCAAGAACTCCCATAAGATGCAAGAGGGTAGATTTACCAGAACCCGATGAACCAATGATGGAAAGTGCTTCTCCTTCATGTATTATCAGGTTGATATTCTTGAGAATGTCTAGACTTTGTGTAGGCTCAGAAATAACTTTTCCTACATTTTCTAAATTATATAAAATTTTTTTATTCATAACGCAGTGCCTCGGCAGGCTCTAAACGGGCAGCTTGGCGAGCGGGATAAATGGTGGCTAAGAAACATAAGAGCATAGCTGCTGCACCCACGATGAGCGAGTCTGTCCAAGTGAGTATGATTGGTAAATAATCCATAGTATACACGCCTTTAGGGAGTTCTATGAATTGATATTTCTTGAGCAACAAGGCCACGCTAAAGCCCAGCACATAGCCAAGCATGGTACCAAAAAAGCCGATAATGGTACCTTGTAGCATAAAAATACGACGTATCATACCCCGAGTGGCCCCCATGGACATGAGAATGGCAATATCACGGGTTTTTTCCATAACCATCATAACAAGGGTAGTTACGATGGAAAAAGAACCAATGAGCACCACCATGGTAAGTAAGATAAACATACCTATTTTTTCTAATTGTAAGGCTGCGAAAAGATTGGCGTTCATTTCCATCCAGTGGCGTACATAGATGGGGGAACCAAGCTTGCTATTTACGGCGGCAGCGGTTTTGTCTGCGGCATACACATCTTCAACGGCGATTTCAATACCGGAGATGCGATTTTCCGGTAGACCAAGCACTTTACGAGCAGAGTCTAGGGTTACAAAGGCCAAAGTCAAATCATATTCGAACATGCCTGTATCAAAGATACCCATGACGGTAAAAGGGCGAATTTTTGGAGTAAAGCCGGCTGCTGAGCTGTTCCCAGAGCCAGACATAAGATTGACTCGACTGCCCACGTCAAGACCAAGGCGGTTAGCCAGCTCTTTCCCAATAATAATGCCGGGGGGGCCTTTTTGTACCTTGGGGTCGAGGAGGCCGTCTACGCTGCCCTTTTGCATATTATTAAGGATAGACAGCACTTTGGGTGCGCTTTTGGGGTCAATGCCACGTAGCACGAGCCCTTTAACGCCACCCTGCGCAGAGAGCATAACTTCTGTATAAATGAAAGGGGTTGCATTTTTAACACCGGGAGTTGTCAAGGTTTTATCCAAAATGGCTTTTGTGTCGTCTAATCCGCCCGGAACATAGCTCATAATAATGGCATGGGCATTGGCGCCAAGAATTTTTTCTCGAATATCCGTGGAAAATCCATTGTATACGCCAAGCACTACTATGAGCGCCGCCACCCCTAGCGCTACGCCAAGGATGGACATAATGGAAATGATATAGATAAAGGTTTGTTTACTGCGCGAAAAAAGGTAGCGCAAAGTAATAAACAACTCAAAAGACATACGCATCCAGATTAGGCCTCAGTTTTCAATAACGGGAAGAGAATGACTTCACGTATGGAAGGAGAGTCTGTAAGGAGCATGACAAGTCTATCAATACCAATACCTTGGCCTGCGGCGGGGGGCATAGCATATTCTAGTGCGCGTAAGTAATCTTCATCCATGGGGCAAGCTTCATCGTCGCCGGCTTCTTTTTCACGCACTTGGTCTTCAAAGCGTCCACGCTGATCCATAGGATCATTGAGTTCTGAGAAGGCATTCCCATGTTCTCTACCCACGATAAAAAATTCATAACGATCTGTGATGTCGGGGTTTTTATCGTTGCGGCGGGAAAGGGGCGAAATGTCCGTTGGATAATGATAGATAAAAGTTGGTTGAATGAGCTTATGCTCTACATCAAGGTCAAAGAGCTTGGCTTGGAGTTTACCAAGGCTTTCGCCTTCCACAACTTTTTCCCCGCGGCTGCGCACAAAGTCGCGTACTTTTTGCTCATCGGTATAAAACTCCGGCTTGTGTCCGCCAATTTCTTCCAAGGCTCCATGAAAGGACAAACGTCGCCACGTACCGGGAGTCAAGTCAATTTCTTGCTCTTGATACGTGATAATAGTGCTTCCACAGACCTTTTGTGCAATGTGTCCTAATAAGTTTTCCGTTAAGTCCATAAGGTCTTCAAAGTTGGCATAGGCCCAATAAAATTCACACATGGTAAACTCTGGGTTATGGCGAGTAGAAATACCTTCATTGCGGAAATTTCGGTTGATTTCAAAGACTTTTTCTAATCCTCCCACCAAGAGTCGCTTTAAATACAGCTCCGGTGCAATGCGCAAATAGAGTTGCATATCAAGGGTATGGTGGTGGGTGATGAAGGGACGCGCAGTGGCACCGCCGGCGATGGATTGCATCATGGGGGTTTCGACTTCTAAAAAGCCTTCAGCTTCCATAAAATTACGAAATTCACGCACAATTTGACTGCGTTTTTGGAAAATATCTCGAGTTTTGGGCGTCTCGATTAGGTCTACATAACGCTGTGTGTAGCGAGTTTCCATGTCCTTTAATCCGTGATATTTTTCCGGCAAAGGTCGCATGGAGCGAGAAAGCAGACGAATTTCGGTACATTGCAGGGTAAGTTCACCAGTTTGAGTGAGGAATAAAAAGCCACGTACGCCCACAATATCGCCAATGTCGAACTTCTTAAAAATGGCATAGGTTTCGTTGCCAAGCTCTTCTTTCACAGCATAGCACTGGATGCGCCCGCTTTGATCCATAATATGGAAAAACGCCGCCTTACCAAAAGAGCGTAAAGCCATAATACGACCGGCGAGGGCGAAGGTTTGGCGTTGGGCAAGTTCTGTCAATGCATCAACATCCATGCCCCCATATTCTTGTATGACAGAGCCAATGCTGTGTTCTTTAACAAAGTCGTTGGGGTAGAGGCGTATTCCCGCATCCATAAGATCGCACGCTTTGACTACGCGATTTTTTATGACCTCATTTAAATCATCTCGTGCTGCAAAACTTTCCAGCATGGGAGTAAAATATGCCACGTGCGGCGACTTGGAGGCTATTTTAACGGCCTTTTTGTTGGGTTGCTTTACCTTATTCTCCACCAAAAAACTCCTAAAAACATGTAATATTAGTGTGTTACAATGTTTTATCAAGATTTGTTTACAAAGTATGCAGTCTGTCACATACAGTGAATATATTGCCATAGGGCAATATGCTTAAAAGGTCAACAGGATAATATAGGGGGAGGGTGGCACGGCATTATAATTTCACGCATGTATGGAAGACGGTATGAGGATTGGTAAACTTTTTTTCGCCGTGCAGCACCTACGCTTCGCTCCGTCGCTGCAAATTGCTCAAAACACATTCCCAATCCTCATACCGTTTTTGTTACTGTAAGAATTGTAAAAATAAATTTGAAATTATAATGCCGTGGGGAAGGGGGGAGGCTTAGGGGATTTGTGCCCTTGTTTTAATTTTTATCACCTTCGGTGAGGGCAAGGGCTCAAGGGGGCTGCACCCCCTGGCCGCCCTTGCATCCCGCCTCCCCGCTGTTTACCCTTCCACTGTGGCCTGTCCTTTCGGGGCTGTTTGCTTCGCAAACGATCCCCTACAGGGCATGAAAAGCCAAGGTCTTTTCGTGCGGCACAGTGTCGGGGTTCAGTGGTGACTAGTAATTTTTTTGCAATACAACACATCGTCAGGGGTTTAGTGTACATACTAAGTTCTTTGGAAATATCACAATGAGGGTGAGAGTTTCGTATTTACAGTGCCATATGTGATGTGAAAACCATTACCCCCCGTAGGCGCACCAATTTTTCAAGTGTGAAAAACACTAAGTGTAAGAGTCGCTAAGCCGTCCTAATCAACACCAAACAAAGCCCGCAAATAGTGCGACATATCCGTGCGAGTATACACAGTTTCTGTGTCAATATACGGTGTAGAAAGCCCCTTTGTGTGCACAATAAAAGGGATAAAAGGCGTTGGTTCACCAAAATAGGAACGATGATCACCATAAATAATAACCGTCGTACCGTCTTTTAGGGTATCATAATAGCGCTTTATGGCAACGTCCGTATCAAAGCACGCCCGAAAATATGCATCGTATTTATTGCCGCTAAAGGGAGCGGTATCATGGGCAGTATAGTGCGGCTCGTGCATGGAAATGGTAATGATAAAGTCTAAGGATTTTTCTTGCGGCTTTTCTGCCTTGGTCAAAATATAGTCAAAAAGGTCAGCATCAGAGTATATTTTGGAGAGCCATTTTGTAATGTGTGTATAACCGGCCTTACCCATGTCTTCGGCAAAGTGCATTTTTTGAAAGCCCATGAGAGGATAGACGGTTTCAAGGTTCATGAAAGGCCCATAGACATTATGAAACATACGGGTAGCGTAGCCTTTTTCTACAAGTTTTTCCACAATATTGCCGGAAAAATCTGTTACAAAGTCATAAGCCATAAATTGCTGGGAAGACTTGCGAGTAGTGAGGATTTCGTAGTCAGAATTGGCGGAACCTAACAGTTTGACCCCGTCTAGCTTTAAGACCACAGAGTTTTTTTGCAAGGAGTGTAAAAAAGGCATGACTTGCTTGTTATTAACTTCAGTATTGAGCAACTCATAACCAAGGCACTCCACTTGAATCATGACAATATTATTTCCTACAGGAACCCTTGGTAAAACATCTATGTCCTTGCTTAAGCGAGCTCTTTCCTTGGAAAAAACTCCTTCAGCCTTATTATAGAGTTCTGCTTGCCATTCACATAAGAAGGTCACTAGAAAACCACGGGCGTTGATGCTATTACGCAGATAGCCGCTTAAGTCTGGCGTATTGATAGTTTGAAAGCCAAAAGGTCGCACAATAAAAGAAGCAAACTGCATAGAAAGTATAACAACACATAAGGCTAGAATATATTTAGTTCTTTTTTCAGGAACAAGGGGGCGTGAAAAAGTGATTAAAACTTGGATTAATGCCAAGGTCACTACCAATACTGCGAGAACTTCTAAGGAAACATAGGTGGATAAGGGCACGCCCTGAGCATGGTTCAAGGAGCTGATAATGGCAGTGAGGGAAGGAATATACCCAAGGGTTTGTATATACACGTAAATAGCAAGGCACAATGCAATGTGCAGGCTAAAGAGTACCCTCTGCAGCAGCTTTGGTAATGTCAAGATGAGGCAGATGCAAGCAATGTCACAAATAAGCCGCGTGAGATAACTTCTGGTGAATATAATGGAGAAGAAATTGTTATCAAATTCAATATTGGAGATGGTTTGTACATAGAGGACAAAGGAAAAATTAATAAGAAAGAGAACAATAAGTGCGATGAGGTCACGGGAAGTATTTTCTTTCTTAAAAAATTGCATCATTGCTTTTACCAAGTATAAACTAAATAAATCAGCCAAGTACCATAAAGATATATCTGTGCGCTAAGCTGCGCAGCACTGCGCATGTCTTTGGCTTTTTTAGACATGGTGTGTTTTTCAAGGGAAACTCTATCAACCACATTTTCTATGGCGCTGTTAAGTAATTCCACTATGATACATAGAGCACATGGCAAGATGAGCAGCATTTTTTCCGCAAAGCTTGCGCCAAAAAAGAGCGCACAAGGTATACCCACGCAGCTTAAAAAAACAATTTGGCGAAAGGCTTCTTCGTCTTGCCAAGCGGCCTTATACCCCTGAAAAGAATAACGAAAGGCATTGAGAATGCGTAGCAGTCCTGTAGCACCTTTCAGTGTATTTCTTTCGGGGGTATTTTCCATATTTATCACACAAGCGTCCTTGTGTTTTTTCCTACTCTAAATGTTTTTGCTGGTCAACAGTGGGCCTTGATTATTCCTTAATATAGGCACCGGTAAAGTCCACATCGTTTAAGCATCCCATGTCCTTTGGGCTCCCAAGGTGCGTTATATAGGCTGCTTTGGGGGTAAAGAGCACATAAAAATCTAGAGCGCTTTGGTTGGAAATTTGAATCCAGCCTTTTTGTAATGCGCCAAGCCCTTGGAAGGTGCAGGCACTACTGGTTTTGCCAGTTTTGTCATGGGCAGAACCTTGCACTGTCACCACGCCATCTTGCACAGCCGTGGAAAAGCGAGCGGACGTACCTACATAGCTGGCAGAAGCGGGAACTACAGCGGCAATGCGTAGCAAAACCGCCGTGCGCTCTTCTGTAGCTTTGATGTAAGCTTCAGTAATGGGCATGCTTTTAGACAGGCGAGCTATGGCTTCGGCTTGTTCTGAATCTTTCCATTTTTTTTGCCACTGCTTGAGACGTTTATGTTGTTCCGGTGTTATACGGGTTTCTAGCAAGTGGATGGTAGCATTAAGCAGGTTTGTGGCAAGAATATATTGTGGATTTTGGGCAAGCTCTTCTTGGAGGGAGAGTGCTTTTTTTGTGGGGGCAGAGGGAGCTGCATCGGTCACCTTAGGCGTGGGGTCGCTTTTGGGGGCAATGTCTGTGCGCACGGTCATGTTGTCGCTATGAGCTTGGGGCACAAAGGTAAGGACAAAAAAAGAGCATATGCCAAGTAAGCAAAGGGAAGAAACTGTTATAACTTTTTTCATAATAAGCTCCGAAAAATATTTATTAAAATATTACCACGTTGTTTAGCATATTTGAAGCTATTTTACGAAAAAGTTCAAGGTGTTTTATGGATGATTTTTGAGGATTATTTTCTTTATAAGAATATTTTAGCGTTGAGACTTTTTATGTTGCAAATTACCTTTTTATGCTGTGAGAGCACTATATGACTCTTTTAAGCGCAATTTTGTAGCGAAATTCGAAAAATTATATAAACAATAAAAAAATGTGCAGAGCAAAAGAGAACAGTAGTCAGTTAGTGGACAAATAAAGCTAATGCTGTGCTGATTTTTTGAGTTCCCGCAAAGAGCATGTGCTATATAACTATTACCAGAATCAAAACATTAGGTGCCAAGATGGACTCGTGATGCAGTGGAGGAACCGAAGCTTATAACATTTCGGTAGCTTGGTTTAGTAACATATTTATTTAACAATGGCGTATGATTGCAGTGAGATTTTTTTGAAAACGGTGGGAGAAACTCTTACTCACAAAAGTTCTCCCCAGAAAATTCCTTCAATGTAGGTGTGTGCAAAAAAAATTGCCAGAGTCACTTTTTTGCGTTATGGCTTAACATGCTTTTTAAGTAAACTTTCTATACATAAAAAAGGATATATATGTCATTAAAAATAGCTGTTTTAGCTTCTGGCAGTGGAAGCAATGCTGCCGCCATCTTTCAGAAAATCCATAACGGTCAAATAGATGCCAAGGTCTGCTTACTTATTTGCAACAGACCAGGCGCCAAAGTGCTTGAAAGAGCAGAGGAATATGCCATACCCACCCTTGAGCTTGACCACACTCAATTTGCTGATCGAGAAAGCTTTGACCGGCGCATGGTGGAAGCGCTGCAAGAAAGCGGGGCTGAGCTTATTGTTCTTGCCGGCTATATGCGCATTTTAAGTCCTTACTTTTTTTCTGTATTTGCCAATAAGGTTATCAATGTGCACCCTGCACTTTTACCAAGTTTTAAGGGGGCGCATGGCGCTGCTGATGCATTGGCCTATGGCGTAAAAATGACGGGTTGCACAGTGCATTTTGTGGATGAAGAAGTAGATAATGGTGCCATCATTGCGCAAGCGGCGCTTCCTGTGCTTGGTAATGAAAGTCCTGATGCATTGCAAAAACGCATTCAAGGCCTTGAACATAGAATCTTCCCTCAGGTAATACAGTGGTTTGCGCAAAAAAGGCTTAAGGTGCAAGGACGCAGTGTGCAACTACTGCCGCATCCGCAAAGTGCCCACGCACAGGCTACGCATCACGATGCAGGAAGCTTTTTTTGCCCGCCTTTAGAGAAAGATTTTTAAAGATGCACGTGGAGGAGCCATGTCTGCCATAGCAGAAAAGAAGTTTAGCACAGCTACTCACTGTAACATTCCCATGGGTACAGAAATGCAATGTCTTTTTAATAATGACACTAGGCTTACCTTGCGTTTTGTGGGCTATGAAGAAGACAGCTTTTTGCTTTTTCGCTTTCCACTTATTACGGGCATTGCCAACTATCTTGCGCCCAATGTGGCCATGTCGGCTATTTTTAAGACCAGTGGCTACAATGTGGCTTTTAAAAGTAGCTTAAGTTTTGCTCTGCCGCGGCAAAGACTAGGTTTTTTTCACTATCCTGACCAGTTTCGCCTCTATGAAATTCGCGCCGGCAAGCGTTATGGTTGTCTTATTCCAGCCGCTGTGATGCTTGAAAAAAAATACATTGGCGTGTTGCAGGACATCTCCATTTTAGGCTGTAAGCTAACCTTTGATGCCATTAGCGGCACCCCCTTGCGTAACTTCGAACAAGGTCAGCAGATAATTATTGAAATTTGGGCGCCGAACGACAATTTGACCATAGGTGCTACCGTTATGCGTGTTGTTAAAAACTTTTCACGTATAAGTCTTGGCTTAAGTTTTGGGGAGCTTGGCAAGGATGATATTAAAAATATTGAAGCTTTTTTGCATACTTTGCAATTTAGCGGCCTTACGAAAAAAGAATAATGTAAGACGATTCGACCACTGCCAAAGTAGGGTAGGAGGGGAATTTTACAGCCATGGGCAAAAAGTCAAAGCCGCATGGCTTTTTTCGTGTGTGGGTGTGTAAAGGCTCAAGCTTGGCTCCACCTGTAAGTCACTTTTGGCATCTTTGCGAGCTTGGAGCAAAACCCATTGCGCGGCCTTCTCTGGCCTTGTATGTACAGGCAAGAGCGAGCGTAATCCAAAACCATGTTGTTCTAGGGTGGTGCATAATTCACCAAGGCGTGTCGGGGTGTATAGGACAAAAAAGTGCCCATGGTGCCCCAAGAGGGCATAGGCTGCCGTGCAAAAATGCGTGAGCGTGTCTTTTTGTTGGTGTAAAGCTAGGTTTCGCATAGCGTCTGGGCTTATGCGTCCGCTGTGTATGCCGTGATAGGGCGGGTTTGCCAACACACAGTCAACTTGAAAAAAACCTAAGCTTTCGCACTGTCTACGCATGATTTTTACTTGCGCTAAGTCCTGACACAAGGTCGCAACATGAAAATTCTCCTGCGCTTTAGCTAACGCTGTGGCATTGCAGTCCACAAGTAAGGCCTGAGCTTGTACAAACGTTTTCATTAGCATTCGTGTGGCTAAACCCTCACCACTACCAAGCTCCACAAAGCTTTTACTCTGTTGCTTGTGACGTAGTACATAAGCGGCCAATAAAAGTGCATCGGTGCCGCTTTTAAAGCCTAGCCCTGCTGTGTCTTCTCCCATGTAAAACCTTCCCTTGCTCTAACCATACTAAAATTCAAATCATTGACAAAAAGTGTAATGCTATATAAATTATTTTGTATCAGAAACATTATACAGGAGGATGTATGTCTTTTGCCACGCATAATGCCAAGGTTAAATATTATTGTGATGCACTCAAAGATGTTGAATCACCAACAAATGTTCAAAAATTGCTGTACGACATACTGGAATACTTACAAAATAACTGTCACCATTTTGAAAAATCCGTCAGCAAGTCTACCCCATTTTATGGTGAATTTTTCAAACATATTAAAGATGCGCACGTTCATCATGAGGCATGTTTTGCCTTGCTTGAGTGTTTAATTATTTTTTGTCGTGAAAGACAGTTGCAAGGCTTGCACACACAACTACCGGAATTAGAACAACAACTCTTACATTTTTATGAGCAAAGCCATCATTGGCATTGCGATGAAGAAAGCATCATTCAAGTATACTATTGGCAAACGTTACCTGAGCAGTATAAGATGACTGCCCCAAGTGATGTTGCTGAATTAGTATAATGTGGCAAAAGGGGGGCGATTTTTTTGTGGCAGACTTTGCTGCGCAGAAGCTTTTTCCCAGAAAATTTTGCTACAATACCCCTTGTGACTACACCGGCAAAGAGCTTTTTTGCCGCATAACCCAAAGGCTTTGCAACACCACCGAAAGAATAATAAAGGCAAGTCCTAAATAGAAAGAAAAGTTCACTTCTCGTGCTTCGCCAAGGAAAGCAATAGCAAGGACAATGCTGTATACAGGCTCAAGGTTAAAGCTCAAATTAACAGTAAATGCCGTAATAAACTTTAAGCTTTGTATATATAAAAAACTCATGCCAATGGTACAAAATACAGACAAAATAGCCAACATAATGGCATCATGCACAGTGGGTATAATATGTGTAATTTCAAAAAAAGCTATATAAAATGGCAGGATTAGTGTTAGGAAAAGGGCGCCGCCACCCATTTGATAGAGCAAGGTGGTATTGGTATCAAAGCCACGGCATAACTTACGAATGCTAATAGCATATAGGGCAGAGAGTAAAGCCGCAAAAATACCCACGGCAATGCCCAGTCGATAGCGCGCGTCAAAAGAAAAAATTAAGCACACGCCGACGATGGTCAAAATGCTGTAGGCAAACTCCCGCATGGAGAAGCGTGTGCGCATGAAGAGCGGCTCTAATAATGCCGTGAAAAAACCCACCGAAGAAAAACATACTACACCGATAGATACATTAGAAAGCTTAATGCTGGCATAGAAAAAAAGCCAATGCAGGCAAATAATTACTCCGGTGAAAGCAATTTTGCAAATATCTTTCCATGCTATTTTTTCTATTTTTCCGGTATAATACAAGTATGCGCCTAAGATAAGAAAAGCCGAGAGCATGCGATACCATACAAGCATGCCTTCACTTAAAGTAATCAGCTTCCCTAAAATGCCCGTAAATCCTGCTAAAAGAATTGCGACATGCAATTGCACAAAAGCTTTGCCCGTGTGTGAAATCATCGTGAACCTTTATTCTAAACCTTGTAACACTGGGTATACACGTCCGGCGGTTTGTATGGGCTTTTTATCCTTATCATATATCACTAACGAACGTAAATTTTTTTCATAGGGTACACATTGCCCCACCGCCGCAACGCCCACAAATATTTCCCCATGAGGTGTAAGACGTGCCCGCCCAGGAATATTGTCAGGTGAAAGCATATCAAAGGTAAAACCCCCATCGACATTTTGGGCGTTTTCACCGTACAAGCTTTGATAAAAACCTATGGCCAATTCTCGAAAGGGCACATCATGCAACTCTTCCACCACAATATTGATAATACAATTATTTTCCGGATGTAAAAATCGAAAGGTATTCCCCGCTTGCTCTGTGTACCAGCCTTGCGGAACATCCATACTAAAATTTGTAAAATCACGGGTAAAAGCTTTGACTGGCGCTAAGCACAGACACAAAAAAAAGCTTATACAAAAAAATGTTATTGTATAGGTTTTTATGTGCATAGGCTTGTCTCCTCCCTCAAAGACTTGGCCATTTTTTAAAGCTTTTGGGGGAAGTTTTTGCAGTGTCAAAAAGTCCACCCCCAAAAAGCTTAAATTATAATGTCATAGCATGACATTTATTTTTTGGCTGTTTTTTCCTTGGGCGTTGCCATGGCTTCCGGCCATAGCTCAGCAGAAAGTTCCCGCAATTTAAACTTTTGTATTTTACCACTACCCGTTAAGGGGAAGCTCTCAACAATCTTAATATAGCGAGGCACTTTAAACCACGAAATTTTCCCACGGCAAAAATCACGTATATCTTCTGGCTGAATGTCAAAGCCCGTTTTTTGAATAATAAAAGCGCCCACTTCTTCGCCATATTTATAACTGGGAACGCCCACCACTTGTACATCTTGCACGCCATCCATGCCCAGCAAATATTCTTCCACCTCTCGGGGATAAATATTTTCGCCGCCACGGATAATCATGTCCTTAATGCGTCCGGTCACTACCACATTGCCGTCTTCGTGCATTATGCCAAGGTCGCCGGAGTGCAACCAACCGTCTTCGGTAAGTACGGCCGCCGTTTCTGCCGGCATATTGTAATAACCCTTCATGACATTGTAGCCACGGCACATGATCTCCCCATGTTCGCCATAGGGGAGCTCTTCGCCTGTTTCGGGGTCAGCAATTTTTACTTCAATACCCGGCATGGCACAGCCCACCGTGGCGCAGCGGCTTGCTAAAGAGTCCGTCACATCTGATTGGGTCATCACCGGAGAGGCCTCAGTTAGGCCATAACAAATAGTGATATCCTTCATGTTCATGTCTTCGGTGACACGGCGCATGAGTGGTTCAGGGCAGACTGATCCAGCCATAACCCCCGTGCGCAAAGACGATACATTAAAGCGGTCAAACAGTTTATGCTCAAGGGCAGCAATAAACATGGTAGGCACGCCATACACGGCAGTGCAGCGCTCAACGTCAATGGCTTCTAACATATGCAGAGGATTAAAGCTTTCCAAAATAACCATGGCAGTGCCATGATTTATGCAAGCACATACCCCAAGCACACAGCCAAAGCAGTGAAAAAGCGGAACAGGAATACATAGACGGTCGTTTTCTGTAAATCCTTGGTGGCGGCCTATCCAATAGCCATTTAACCCCACGCCCACATGTGTGAGCATGACACCCTTGGGAAAGCCAGTGGTGCCGGAGGTATATTGCATGTTGATAACGTCCCAAGGTTGTAACTCTGCTTGCCGCGCAGCATATTCTGCGTCGCTAACCATAACACTCATGCCGCACAACTCCGGTATGGAGTACATGCCGC
Source organism: uncultured Desulfovibrionaceae bacterium (assembly GCA_964369815.1). Classification (GTDB taxonomy): domain Bacteria; phylum Desulfobacterota; class Desulfovibrionia; order Desulfovibrionales; family Desulfovibrionaceae; genus CAYJAD01. The sequence continues at coordinate 7,671 of CAYJHS010000008.1, read as the reverse complement.
GGTGCTTTTCATGTCCAAGAAAGAAAATACGACGCAAGTGCGGAAAAGTTTCAGAGTGGAAAGACTCAGGGCTTTGCGTGCGTAACTCTGGCGCTACGTCATAGAGGGTTTTTAGAAAGGGATGGTCACGCAATCGATCAACAATAAACAAATTTTCGCACTCAGAGTGCTGCAGTACATAGCGTAACTCATGCTCACGATAATTTGTATTAACTGTAATAAGTATGGCACCAATCTTGGCTGTGGCAAATTGCAATGCCACCCAATAAGGCACATTGGTAGCCCACACGGCCACTTTTTCGTTGCGCTTAACCCCAAGAGCCATAAGCCCCTTGGCAAGCTCGTCCACAGTGTCGCTAAATTCTCGCCAGGTTTGACGATAGTCTCTATCTACATAGATAATGGCGTCATTGTTAGGAAATCGCTTGACCGTATCATCCAAAAGTTGCCCCAAGGTAAACTCACGCAACTCAAATTGTTTTTGTCTTTCTGCTACTTTATTTGACATGTTATTCCTATTTTTCCGGTAGTTACTCGTGCAGGATGTGACTATGGATGGTATACGCAGGCAAGAATTTCCACCGGCACATCGCCATGGGCTCCTACATAGTGGGGCACAATGGAATTATAATATATGCTTTGTCCTTCTTTTAAGATATGAGTTTCATTGCCGTAAATAACGAGCAATTCCCCTTTTAGGACGAACATAAACTCTTCACCTTGATGGGAAGATTTTTTTTGTATACCGGTAATGTTTGGGGCGATGGTAATGCGGAAAGGATCCATATTGCGGTCACCCTTGCCCTTACCTAAGGAATGATAGGTATAACTTACATTATTTGCACGACATTTTTGTACGGCTAGGTCGGGGTCTTCAGACTCGGTGGTGGTGATAATTGGGTCTTTAATGGGCACATCGTCCATAAAGGTGCCAAGGCGCACAGATAAGGCACGAGCAATTTTTTGCACTGGGCCAAGACTTGGGTAGATATTTTCTTCTTCAAGGCCGGTAATAAATTCAAGGCTTAAGCCTGTATCTTCTGCAAGTTTTTCTTTAGTAATTTCACGGTTTTCACGATAGCTTTTAATTCTTTTACCTAATTTATGTTGATCATTCATAATGTTCTCCTACCCAATGGGAATTTCGCCATAAGGTATGTGTTCATACCAAGTCTTTGAATTTTGCGCAAGTTAGGAAAAATGGTGCAAATTTGTGGATAATTTGTTATATAATTCCCATGAACACAGCCGCACCACCCATACACACTACCCGCGCGCAGAAGCGTTGGCATATCCTCGTCACCGGTCAAGTGCAAGGGGTGGGCTTTCGACCTTTTATCTATAAACTTGCTCATGACCGAGGCCTCACCGGCACAGTTAGCAATACGAGTGAAGGTGTTCATATTGAAATACAAGGAAATATTTCTCTTTTAGAAAAATTTATATATGCCCTAGAGCACAGCGCTCCGCCACTGGCTGTGCTCACCTCCTGTACAGTGACAGAAATGAGCCCTTTGCCACAAGAGAATGTTTTTTTAATTAAGGCTAGCCCACAGCAAGAGGCCAGCGGGCATAAGGTGCTTATCAGTCCAGACACAAGTCTATGTGCGGACTGTGAAGCAGACATGCAAGACAGTGCCAATCGGCGACATATGTACCCCTTTACCAATTGTACCAATTGCGGCCCACGCTACACCATTACACACAGCATTCCCTATGACAGAAAAACCACCTCCATGGCGTGTTTTGCCCTGTGCGCTGATTGCCAAGCTGAATATGACAATCCTCTTAATAGGCGTTTTCATGCCCAGCCCAATGCCTGCCCTGTATGCGGGCCTCAGCTATGCTATGTGGAAAAAGGACACGGCATTAACGGCGTTCAAGATTTTCAAAATTTTCATGATGCACTGCGTCAGTGCGCACAAGCCATTATGCGGGGAAAAATTGTTGCTATTAAAGGGCTTGGGGGATTTCACTTAGCGTGTTCTGTTATTAATTTTGGCAGTATTGCCACCTTGCGTCAGCGTAAAAATCGACCACATAAACCCTTTGCGGTTATGGTCAAAGACCTTGCCACGGCAAAGCTTCTTGCTAAGATTTCTCCTCTGGAAGAGGAGTGGCTTACTAGTAGAGAAAAGCCCATAGTCTTGTGTACTAGTAACAGCCTTAGGCTTTTTGCTTCTAATATCTCCCCTGACACCGACAAAATCGGCATTATGTTGCCCTATACGCCATTGCATAGTGCTCTTTTTACTTTTCTTGAAAAATTTTCAACAAATGCTCACCCATTAGCTGCCTGCGCTTTGGTTATGACTTCCGGCAATGCCGGCGGTGAGCCCATTTGCCTTGGCAATAGAGAAGCATTGGAGCGCCTTGCCCCCTTAGCCGATGCCTTTTTGTTGCATAATCGGGATATTCTTGTGCGCACCGATGATTCTGTTTGCACAATGCAGGATCTGTCTAATGCAGATTCGTCTCCACAAGAAGCCGTTTATTTACGCCGTGCTCGTGGCTTTGTACCTCGCCCCATATGCATTCCCTCATGGACAGAAAACGCTCCTTCCGTGCTGGGCATGGGGGCAGAGCTGAAGAGTTGCCTGTGTCTTACTCGAGGGCAAAACGCTTTTTTAAGTCAGCATATTGGTGATTTGCAAAATGTGGCCACCTTGCAATTTTACACCGAAGTGTTGGAACATTTGCAGATGCTTTTGCAAACACAGCCCAGTCTTGTTGTGCATGATCTGCATCCAGATTTTCTTTCGACACAAGTGGCGAAAGACCTTGCTAAGAGCCTTGGTATTCCTTGCATTAGTTTGCAGCATCATTATGCCCACGCCTATGCCGTTCTTGCCGAGCATAATCATAGCGCTCCTTGTCTTGCTTTGAGTCTTGATGGTACAGGGCTTGGCGATGATGGAACCATTTGGGGTGGGGAGTTGCTTTATGTTGAGGGCATGCAGCATCAACGCCTAGGAAGATTGTCCCCTTTTCCTCTTGTGGGCGGCGAAAAAGCCATTCAAGAACCTTGGCGCATTGCCCTTGCTTTGGCGCATGGAACGGCCTTTGAAGAAGAGCTATGTGCGGCTTTTCCCCAAGCGCCCATGCTTTTGGAAATGCTCCAAAAAAATATTCATTGTCCGCTTACTTCCTCTGTGGGCCGGCTTTTTGATGCAGTGGCTGCAGCTCTTGGACTGTGTCGCAGTGTAAGTTATGAAGGACAAGCCGCCATTAAGTTAGAGCACCTCCAAAGATATATGTTTATAGATGCCATGTCTTCGGCGAGTTATCCTGCAAGTAAAAATGGCGAGCTTTGGGAAGTTTCCAGTAAAGATCTTTTTCTTCATGCGCTTAATTTTGCAAAAAAAATCAACCCAAGAGTTGGGGCAAACATCTTTCATAGCGCATTGTGCGCCTCTTTTGTGGATATGGCACAAAAGGCACGACAAGAAACAGGCATAAGGCACATAGCGCTTTCCGGCGGTGTGTTACAAAATGCCACAGTATATACTTTGTTGTATCAAGGGCTCAGCACTCAGGGTTTTACGGTGCTTACGCATAAACATGTTCCATCCAATGACGGAGGGTTGTGCCTTGGTCAAGCCTACTATGGCATGTTGCAACTGTGAGGTGTTAGGTTTTTGAAAAATGACAAGAAAGAGCGTCTGTAAGAAAAAAACAGCAGATTATTTGTAGCAGGTTTATAGAATAGTAGAATCATAATACAGTGTAGAGAGGCCTTTTAAGCTGGCCTCTCTACAACAGTGTATATATTTTATATTTAGCCGATTTTTTTGATAAGCGCTTCACCAATGCTTACGCCAAAATCATGCCATGTTTTTAAGCTTGCATGGTTTGGTGCCCAAGGGTGTTTCATGGGTTCGCCCACCATATCCATACCCATGGAGCTGAGCCATTCATGAATAATTTTAGGGCTTTCTCCAGACCAACCATAGGAGCCAAAAGCCGCACCCACGCGGTTTTGTGGACGTAGTCCCTTCATGTAAGTGAGCATAGAAGCCACAAAAGGCATGACATTGTTATTGTGGGTAGGACTACCTACAATGACAGCGCCGCAGTCGGCAAGTTCTGTCATGACTGTGCTGTGGTGATTTTGCTTTAAAGACATGATGCGCATAGGAACGCCGGCGTCTTCAAGGCCAGAACCGATGGCAAAAGCCATTTTTTCTGTGCTGTGCCACATGGTATCATAAACAATAACAGCACGTTTTTGCGTTTTTTGCAAAGCCAGCTCTTTATATGTATTAACGATAAATTCTACGCCTTCTTTGCCACGGTGAATAAGACCATGGTCGGGAGCAATCATGTCTATATCAAGGCCGGCAAGGGCTTCGATGGCTTTGAGTGTCTGGGAAGAAAAAGGCAAGACGATATTGTAGAAATATTCCTTTGCCGCCTGCAGAATTTGCTCACGTGTAAACTCATCATTAAAGCGCTCAGTAGACGCAATGTTTTGTCCAAAAGCATCATTGGAGAAAAGAATTTTATCTTCTGCTGCGTAAGTAACCATGCTGTCAGGCCAGTGTAGCATGCGCGTTTCTACAAAATGCAGGTTTCTTGTGCCAATATTTAAGACATCGCCGGATTTTACGGCTTGTACAGGCCAGTTCTTGGCAGGGAAGTAGCCTTCTAAGGATTTCATACCCATGGTGGAGACAAAGATTTTTTCAGGCTTGCAACGTTCTACCACTTCGGCCAATGAGCCAGCATGGTCAGGTTCCAAGTGGTTGCAAATGATGTAATCAATTTCTTCCGGATTGCATATTTTGGCAAGACGGCAAAGCATGGTGCCGCAACAATGATGGGATACCGTGTCAATGACGACTTTTTTGGTATCATTTATCATATAGGCATTATAAGTGGAGCCACGGGGGGAAAGGGAGTATCCGTGAAAATCACGATTGTTATAATCAACAGCCCCAATCCAATGAATATCCTTTTTTAATTCTACTGGTTGCATATTTTCTCCATACAATCACTAGATAGTGCAGCACAAAACACCTGCACCACTGTTTGAAGGGCAGCGCCCGCAAGCACTGCCCTTATACATGATTTTTATGATAGTCTTTAGCTTGGGCTAAAGCTATCCTTACCTACGCCACATACAGGACAGGCCCAATCCTCTGGAAGATCGTCAAAAGAAGTGCCAGCTTTGGCATGTGGGTCGTCGCCAACGGCGGGGTCATATTCGTAACCGCATACATCACAAGTATACTTTTGCATATTCATACCTCTAGGTTTAAAGGTTAATAATGGTATAACCGACCGTGGAAAAGGCTACTGTAATTTTTTTGTCTTGTCTACAAAATTTATAAATGATTAATAAGTCTAGTATGCTACATAGTTATTGGTAAAAGTTCCTATTTTGAGCCATTTTTGCTTTGAACCCCAAGGATATTCGGCAGGGCAACGCCAACATTTCCAAGAAAAAATTCGGCTGGATGGCGCCCACCCCAAAAAAAATTTTCTTCCCCATGGTGCAGCACCATGCCAGCTTGCACGCCGCCTTCTACATACATGACGGTGCCGATGTTTAGGGGGAGGCGTAGTAAAAGACTGGCAAAGGAGTGAGCGTCTATGGGCTCTCGGACATGAAAGAAAAGGATATTACCCTTGCTGTCTTGCCCCACGGCAGCGATAGAGTGCTTTTGTCCGCCTTGCGACCAGAGGATGTTACGCTTTGCGCTTATAAGGCGGTAGTTTTGGATAATGATGGAATATTGTGCAAGAAATTGTTCTAGCTTGGGATGGTCTTTTTCTACAATACGGGCTGCGGCAATGGCGGGATTTTTGGGCTTGGCCAAAAAGTAGGCGCCAAACTTACTGGCACGATGCTTGTTGTTGATGTAGGAGCCACTACGCATGTAGCCGGTGCTGGTGTGTCCGTCAGGGAGGTACATGCTGGCATTAATGGCGCTAATGAGTTTTTTTTCTTTTGTCCATTGGGTGAGGCTTTTGGGGGGGCTTTTGTCTTCGCCAATGCTATGGAGGCAGAAGGTGAAGTATTTGGGGTCAAAGCGGACGATACGCAGTGTTGTTTTGTTGCTGTCGGTGGCGTCATCAACGGGCGAAATTTCTGCAAAATCAAGGCCGAGGGCTTTGTTTTCCCAAGGGATCTGCGGTGCAAGTTGTAAGGTTTTAGTAGTGCTTTGGGGGTGGGCGGGGTATGGTAAGGCGCACGCAAAGAGGATGTTGAGCATGAAGATGGCGAGTAAGAGAAGAGTGCTTTGTGGCATGTTTTCCGCCTTTGGTGGTGATGTATTATGAAGCTAGCTAATGCTGGGGCTAAAGTCAATATTTGTTCAGGGTAGTAAGGAGATGGGTAAGGTGGCGCCACAAAGCATTGCAAGGGGCGCAACGAGGGAGCAATCCATATTGTGTCGTCACCATAGGTTTTCCACTGAATGCTTCTTTTTTTATGTAGTGTGCGTGAGTATTGGTTTTTTTTAATGATGGGGGATGTTTTCTCCTTTGTTTTTTTGTGTTATTTCTCCAAAATTAAAGACCACTACGTGTTTTTTTGTATCAAGTAGAATACGTTCGTTGGTTATAAAAATTCTTGTGGGCGCATTGTATCCTTTTTCGATTATTATGTCGCATCATTTGATCTATTTGTAATGATGTTAATATTAAATTACTTTTATTGCTTTTTTGTGATTTAATTCTCGGTAGTGACGGTTGTTTGTACATGTTTTTCCAATTATTAATTAATATTATATATAAAAATTATATTATATATTTTAAATAAAAATATATAAATACAT
>CAYJHS010000008.1:0-879 GCA_964369815.1 uncultured Desulfovibrionaceae bacterium | reverse complement strand
TCTTGGCGTGGGGAGACATAGCAATAATAGGTAGCGTAGCGTTTTTTTCTTGTGCACGTATTTTTTGCGTAGCAGTAAGGCCATCCATAATTGGCATTTGAATGTCCATAAGTATGAGGGCGTATTTATTTTTTGCTAGCAGCTCCAGAGCTTGTTGTCCATTTTCTGCTACGTCTAAAGTATATCCTGCCGCTTGCAAAATTTCTTGGGCAACCATTTGGTTGATTTCATTATCTTCCACAAGAAGTAAGTGTCCGGTCATGCCCGATGTATGTTCTTCATTGGTGCCAAGGTGTTTGTTGTGCTCGTCTTGTTCATGGGTGTTTGGAGCCAGAGGGAAAATAGCCGTGAAGGTAAATGTTGTTCCCTTGTTAAGCTTACTTTCCACTCGAATTTCACCATTCATGAGATGAATAATTTTTTTCGAAATGGCAAGTCCAAGTCCAGTCCCCCCATATTTACGCGTTTCAGAACTGTCTGCTTGGGAAAATGCTGAAAAAAGTTTGTCTACTTGTTCAGCAGACAAGCCAATACCAGTATCGCTTACTCTAAATTCACAATGCAGTTCTGTATTGTTAAGCATAACCCTTTGTGCTTCAAAAAGGACTCTTCCGCCGGAGTCAGTAAATTTAATGGCATTGCTTATAAGATTGAAAGCTACTTGCTTAAAGCGTAGGGCGTCACCAAGAATAGGCAAATCAGCATGCTCACTGCAAGATATGTCTAAGATTAATCCTTTATCGGCGCATATATGTCCATATAAATCCATGACTTCCTTCCCGATGCTGTGCAATGTAAATGGCTGTTTTTCCAGTTCTAATTTTCCGGCTTCCATTTTAGAAAAGTCCAAAATGTCATTGATAATGCGCATAAGGTTTT
>CAYJHS010000007.1:0-24434 GCA_964369815.1 uncultured Desulfovibrionaceae bacterium | reverse complement strand
AAGTTTTTCAAATAGTGCTCACGCTCATAGTGCTTTGCTTAATTGCTTTGACAATGCTGACGGCACTTTTACCTGCCAAGGTGGCTATTCTGACGGATCCTCAGCAACTGGCATTCGTATTGTAGTAAAAGATAGTTCCGGCAATATCTTGCAAGAAGCAACGCTGAATGCTGATAGCGAGGTTGTACTTCCTCGCCCTCAACAAAACTTTAGCGTTCTCTTTGACGGCGGTTCTGGGCATTCAGTAGAAGTGCCCGGCGAAAGTATTGTGAATTAGGAAACTTATCATGAGTGAAGCACCAGTCAGTATTAAAGACTTACGACATAATTATGGGCGCCGAGAGCTTTATAATGGGCTAAATCTATCCATTGAAAAGCGTAGGGTGTGTGCCTTGCTTGGTAAGAATGGTGTAGGTAAAACCACATTAATTCAGATCCTTATGGGGGTTCTACGCCCTAGTAGTGGTGAGTGCCGTATTTTTGGCGACTTAGCCTTTGCTATACGTCCTGAAACTCGTGCTAGAGTGGGGCTTCTGTTTGAAAAGCATCTTGCATATCAATTCTTTAGCATAGAGCAAGTGGAAAAGTACACTAAACAGTTCTACCCTAAATGGAAACCTGAACGCTTTTACAACTTGGTAGACTTACTTGGTCTTCCCAAAAGTCATCGCATAGCTCATATGAGTGAGGGGCAACGTTCTCAAGTTGTTCTTGGTTTAACACTTGCTCAAGACCCAGAGTTACTTATACTTGATGATTATTCTATGGGCCTTGACGCTGGGTATCGACGTCTATTTATTGACTATTTATGCGAAAATTTACGAGATGGTGAGCACACAATTATTATTACCTCTCATGTAATTCAAGATATGGAGCGCTTTGTGGACGATGCTGTATTTATGCGTCGGCATAAAATGGCGCACCAAACATCGCTTGCTGATTTTGTGGCTCATTTTGCTTGTTACCGTTTGTCACGCCCCAACACCACCACAGAACTTGAAGATACATTAAAGAAAATTCCTGACGATATTTTAGTGAATAGTGAATGGCACAAAGACTTTGTGGAGATTTTCTTCTATGCCGATGAGGCCAAGCGTCAAGAAGTAATACAGCAATATTCATTAAATTCTCTAAATATTCAGCAAAAAGAAATGAATATGGAAGATGCCTTTATCGGTTTTACGGGGAGGTATTAAATGCGCATTTCATCAGCACTTTATGCCGTATTTTATAAGGAAGTGATTAAAACCCGCTATATGATGCTTTTGCTTTTTGCGGCAAATATGCTCTATATGGTTTGGAATTTCATTGTCTTACGTCGCTTATTCATGCAAGATCACTCCGAAGTTGTCTGGTATAGAACCGTTAATCTTGGGCAAATCCCTTATGATGGAATGATGTTTGTACCATTTATAACAGCAGTTATTTATTGTATTTTCCAATTTTTACAAGAAATGCGTGATGGCAGAATTCGCATTGCTTTGCACGCACCCTGCGACTCAAGTCTTGTGGTGTTATTACACGCACTTTTTGGCATGGTATTTTTAACTGTAATTTTTGCTTGCGATGCCCTCATTCTTTATACAAGTATCATTAATTATTATCCACCAGAGGTAGGGGTATCGGCACTTATCACCATATTGCCATGGTTTATAGCTGGCTTTTATGTTTATCTTGGCGGGGCTTTTGTTATGCTTGAACCACAACCAAAACGCAAAATACTTGCGGCAATTGTTTGCCTTGGACTGTGCATTCCTTTGTTTTTATATAAGAGTGCCGGATTTTATGTAGATGTTTTGCCATACTTCATCTTACTCATTCCGATTATGTTTTATAGTATTGCCCTTTCTGCAGATGATTATAGAAATAGGTGGGTTGCATAATGAAAACACGCATAGCCAGTTTGTGCATGTACTTACTTAGTGTGTGCTTTTTTGCTTGGGTTTTCCCCATGTTCTACTCCCTACTTTTTGTTAAAGTAGTTGATAAAACACATATGTTTTATAGTCCTGTGGATAATAACATGATTTATACTGAGCAAATTCTTGAACGAGATTTAAAAGCTGAAGAAAAATCAGAAAATCATCACTCTGACGTAGTATATAAAAACGAAAAGGGTGAATATTTCACTCGTAATGAGTTTGAGGCAAAAATCCCCTTTATCTACTACAGAAATATGGAGCTGCGTAAACTTTTACCCATGGAGTTACACGGGAAAAGTTTCGATAGAGCCACAATACAAAAAGAACGCCGTGTACTAGAAATGCCGGCACGTCTACTTGACGACAATGCTTATAAAGAAAAAATTTATCCGCTTATAGATGCTGACCCCGGCCAAGTAGCCTTGGTTTTGCCAGCTGACCGCATTCGCTTTAGCGGCAATGAGTTTCAGTTTATTGATAGTGACTTAAATAAAGTTGATGCTGAGCAAACGAGCATTTATACCAAAGCTTTACAAAATAAAGGTTTTAGCTTTCCTGCCAAGGGTATTTGGGGTAATTTTACTACCTTTAAGCCCTATGAGGGAGGAGTATTTGTGGTTGATGCTGCGGGAAAAACTTTTCAAATTATACGCAGAAATAATAAGCTTGATGTCACACAAATGCCTTTCAATCAAAATATAATACCCAAAAAAATTGTTATTGCAGAGGCTAAGGATCGCAAATATTTAGGCTTGGTTTTGGACACTAAAGAACGCATGTATATTTTGCATGACAAGGATTTTAAGCTTACGCATATTCCAACGCCCAATTATGTTTCAAGTGGTATGGATTTTAAGCTTATTATGGACCCATTATTTATTACTGCAGTCTACTCTGATGGTACGCATATCTATGCCCAAGCCTTTAATAATGCGGCAAACTTACCTTCAGCTCTTGAGCCTTTGCATGAGTTTACGCATCAAATGAGTAGGAGCAAAAGTACAATAGTATCTAAAGTTGCCGATATTCTCTTTCCGTTTAATCTTTCATTCAAAGACTTGCACAGCAGTAAGGGGGAGTGGATAGTTAAACTAAGTCCGATGCTTCTTAGTTTTGGCTTGTTATTTAATGCACTCCTTGCCATAGCTTATGGAGTATTCTTTCGCAAAAATTCCCCTAAGCGAGTGTTAATACAGTCAGGTATAATTGTAGTCTTAGGCATTTATATACTTATCCCATTCTTGCTGATGGAGCAGTACAAAGAGAGAAATGCTTATATTAACTAAAACTAAAGGCTAGTAGAGTTATTTAAGTTGGAAATAATACAAAGGCAGTAAGTATGCGATTTATGTATATTGTTTCACTCTAGTGGCAAATTTAGCTTAATAAATAAGATGTAAAACAACGACTGCAATGGGAAAAAAATACTTTGTCTGGCATAATACCCTAAAAATATGGCATAATTACTTATGTGCACATGGGGTGAGTACAGTATTACGTATAAGTTGCTAAAGTGTATTATTGGTGGTGTATATTTTTATAAAATCCACGCCAAAAGAGATAGAGGGATCACAGTATAGGTGCCATATTTCAGAGAGCGCATAGCGTTTTTATACAGTGTATCTTTTGTAAATTGATATCCTTTTTCTTGAATATGCGGAAGTAATAGCTGTAATTCTATAAAAAACATAAGGCATATGGAAAGATGTCCCAAAAAAAGGTTAAGAAAGAAGTACAGCATATTATATTCTTTGGTTTTTATATAGACTTCTTCCATGCTGACCTTTCCTGCCCATATTGTTTCCTTAGACGCATTCCCGTCTTCATCTACAAAAAGATGTAAACGATTTCCTTGTAAGGTGGCAAAAAAACTTACTGTCTGTTCAGGAGTATATGTGTAGCGAATAAGTATATCTCCCACACGAGGATTTGCAACATCTAAGCCCAAAAACAATTCATTGTTAGCTTTTTTATGCACCAATGGTGTGCCGTCCTGAAACAGATTACCAGAAAAATAGGCCTGCATACTGTAGCTAAGTGTGTCTAGTGTTCCGGCATATTGTAAAATTTTTTCTTTTATCTCTTCTGAGAGCTTTGGCGTGAGAGTGGGGGAAAAGTTTTGCCGAAGGGGGAATACCTCTAGCAAAGCAGGATCCACTATGTAAGCCCCAAGAGTGCTCTTGCCAGCATATGTGGACGAGGATTTTAAGGGGAAAATAAGGGTATTATTTTTGTGTTCTTCAAAAGAGGATGTATCAACGGGATGGGTACTCCAACCCGTGTCATAATAGAAGTTTTGTCCTTTGCTCTTTTTCTTTTGCTGCCATTGATAAAAAAACATTTGCCTATGTAAAGCCAGCCCATGCACAGATATGGCAAAGTTAAGATCTTTAAGCATATCTTGTGTTTTTACCGCGCCTTGCACAAAAACAATGCGCCCGTTAAGGGCAGAGTCAACATACTCTGTGGAGAGTAGTTCAATGGCTTCTTTATCTTCTATGGAATCAAGAGCGCGCAATTCCTCCACACTCCCAGAAAAACCCATAACATAGGTTATACAAAGACCGATAAAAGCTAGGAATATAATTATTTGAGCAAAATACCAAAGCCCGCTTGTGAACAAAATTTTTATAGTATCCCACCAAGAAGGTTCATTTTGCTTCTTGGTGGAAGACGGTTTTGGATTTTTTACTGGACGTGACCTAGGTTGTGGGCGCATGCGTTTCCCTTAATACAATATAGCTAAGCAACATAAGTGCTGAGTGTTTATGTAAATACGTCATAGAAGCCATGGCATAGCTGTGCGAAAGTACACTTTGAAGATTTGCTCATTGTTAAACGGCTGTCCGACACACGCTTACCTTAGCAGATTTTATAAAAATAGTACACCCGCTTGTATTTGTCATAAAATTATAGGCTTATATGCTTTATATAAGGGGAGGTGTAGTATATAAATCTTGATATCGCTATTTTTACCAAAGCAACACACTTTGTTATTTTTTTTCAATTAAAGAATTTATTTTTAGGTAAAATAATAGAATGTACGCATAGTTTAAAAATATTCTATTTCATTACCGCTGCAAGGGTAATGGTTAAACGATTAAATATATTGCCATAATTAGGCTCAACCCCCTTTCTGCTTGACTGAAATCACAGCATTGAGTAGTTAAGAAATAGGCGAAAGTGATGAGCGTTTATCTCTTACAGGGGCAATCTTGTTTAATAAGATATTTGCTTCTGCAGTTGAAAACTGAAAAAAAAAAAAGTATATTTTGCATAATTAAGGGGGGTTACAGTGACGCATATGCCAAATGTCACTGTGCTGGCTACGGGAGGAACCATAGCTGGTTCAGCTGAATCGCCAACAAGCTTAACAAATTATAAGGCAGGTACTTTATCTGCCAAGCAGCTTATTGAGGCTGTTCCTTCTATTGCTGAGCTTGCCAATGTTTGTACTGAGCAAATTGCCAACGTACCCAGTGAAAACTTTACTTTTGAGATATTATTAAAATTAGCGAAAAGAATAAACACTCTTTTGCGTGACGATACTTGTCATGGCATAGTTGTCACGCATGGTACTGATACACTGGAAGAAACAGCATATTTTCTTAACTTAGTTGTAAAAAGTGAGAAGCCCGTAGTTATAGTCGGTTCCATGCGTCCTGCTACAGCCATAGGTTCTGATGGTCCTTTGAATCTACTTGATGCTGTGGGGGTTGCTGCCACTAAGGACTCTTATGGGAAAGGTGTGCTTATCGTACTTGACGGGCACATTGTTGCGGCGCGCGAAGGGACAAAGTCAAATACGCTTTCTACAGAAACATTTAAAGCGCATGAAATTGGCATTCTTGGTTATGTAATTGACTTTAAAGCTGTATATTATCGAGATGTTATACGGCTGCATACGCTGCAAACCGAATTTGATATTTTACAAGTGACAGCCTTACCTCGTGTAGATATAGTGTATGAATATCTTGATGCTTCAACAGCCATGCACGAAGCTATTATTGCCAGCAAACCCGACGGCATTGTTATTGCTGCCACCGGTAATGGTTGTATATCTGATAAAGCAGCACTGCTCTTTGGGCATGCAAGTAAGCAGGGGATTGCTGTTGTGCGCTCTTCGAGAACTGGGTCCGGAGTTATAACTCCTATCCCTGAGGATATGGATAATGGCTTCATTGCATCGGACAATCTAAATCCTCAAAAAGCAAGAATATTGCTTACCCTAGCCTTATTAACGACTAAAGATCCCCAAGTAATACGTGCCATGTTTGCAAAGTATTAATGGCTGGTGTCGTGCTGGTGTTTTACATTATTCCTTAAGCTGCCATACAAATTAACCTTTTTAAGATTTGCATAAACTGTTATCTTATTGTGGTTATTTTAGACGATTTTTGACATGAAAATCATGATATGTGCAAAGGTAATTTTTGGCAAGAGGGGCTGGCAAAGCGTGTTCTTATGCTGAAACTTGACCTTGTATATCCTGGGGATTACAGCGAAAGGAGGGATTGAACTATAGGTACTATAAAAAAGGTACAGGGGCATATGGCGTTGGTGTGGCGTTCATCGGCAAAGACAATTTGTGGATATATGCCGATGTAAATATCACAAATATCATGACAATTGTAATGATAGAAGACGGACAGTAATTTACCCTATTGTAGGATAGAGTATTGTTACATTATATCTTCAAATTATACGGCTTATTATTGCAAACTCAAGCTTTGTAGCCGCTTGCTCTGTACGTTAGTTTGCAGACGCCTTCAGTGAATTGTTACTTGTTTTCGGCAGCACGATAAAGTTTTTTCTCATAAACAAAAGCTCGATGGTAATAAGGTTTTACCATCGAGCTTTTGTATTGTTTTTTGTGCTAGCGTTTATACTATGCGGAAACTATCCACTAAGGTGCAACGGCGCAAGCGTACAAATGTACGAGCACTGGTAACGCCTTCGCCAGTGGGGGTTGAGATAGTCATAGAAGTCCAGCCTTCACCACCAGCACCTAGGGCTGCTATATGTGGGCCATTTTTTACAAAAAGGCTTGTGTTCATAAGCACAGCCATCTTGTGCATATTATCAATATTGCGGGAATGTATGCCAGCAGTATGGCAAAGGCCACGCTCAAATTTAAGCGCTGCTGTAATGGCCTCATCCACATTGTTTACACGGATAATAGGCACAACAGGCATCATTTGTTCTACCATTGCCCATACATAATTATTATCAAAACCTGCATCAACTATGAGCAAGCGGCAAGAGTCTGGCACAGAAATACCAGCTTCAGCAGCAATTTTTGCAGCATCGCGTCCTACCCATTTAGGGTTGGCCACCGGATTATCCCCAGGATAGTTTTTCAGTGCAAAGCGTGCAATTTTGTCCGCTTGTTCCAAAGTGATTTCAAAGGCGCCGACTTTTTTCATTTCTTCTTTAAAAGCATCAGCAATGGAGTTCACCACAATGATTTCTTTTTCATCGGCACAAATAATATTATTATCAAAAGATGCACCGTCATAAATGCTACGTGCTGCTCTGGCAAGGTCTGCAGTTTCGTCAACCACAACTGGTGGATTGCCGGCTCCTGCTGCCATAAGGCGCATAGTGGTATGTTTGCGAGCTGCTTCTACCACAGCTTCACCGCCAGTAACCACCAAAAGATTGATGCCAGGATATGCAAAGAGTTTTTGAGCAATCTCAATGGAAGGTTCGCGAACACATACCATAAGGTTTTGAATACCAGTAGATTCAAATATTGCCTTATTTAAGACTTGAATTGCCTTTTGTGTTACCCGTTTTGCCGCAGGGTGGGGTGAAAATACAATGGAGTTACCGGCAGCAATCATGCTAATGCCATTGTTAATAACAGTGGCTGCAGGATTGGTCGAAGGTGTAACAGAAGCAATAACGCCCCATGGTGCATTTTCAATAAGGCTTAAGCCTGCATCACCTGTAATAGCTGTGGGAATGAGCACTTCTGTGCCAGGAGTGCGCTCTGCTTCAAGTACATTCTTTGTAATTTTATCGTCAATTCGTCCCATACCTGTTTCAGATACAGCCATTTCTGCCAACATACGTGCTTCTTGCACGCCGGCTTTACGCATGGCAGCAATAACTTTATCACGTACAGCATAGGTGCGAATTTGAGTAAAAGATTGTTGTGCCGCTGATACAGCGGCTTCTATTGTATCAAAAATTCCATAGTCTCCTTGGTCTGCTGCTCCTTGAGTATTAGTCATGGAGCTTGCTTGTGGGCTTGCCATACGGCGCATAACCTCAGAAACAATGCGTTCAACCATATCTTGTTGTGCTTGCATAATTTGTCCTTAGCGATCTTTTGAAAATAGCGTTTGTCCACGGCTAGTGAGCTGGTCTACAATGCCAACTACAGCCAAATCCACTGGAGAATTTGAGCCACAAACATTTCTGGCAGAACTACCACGAACGAGCACAACAAGCTCTCCTTCGCCTGCACCAATAACATCTATAGCCACTTCCGTTTTGCCTGTATTTGTACCGTCTTTATTTATTATATCTACTAATAACAAGGCATTGTGGGGCATTTCTTTGGCCCTAACCGTTGAAACAACTTGACCGGAAATTTTGCCAATCTCCATTTTTACCTCCGCTTTCAACTCACATAATTGTGAACAAAGCTCATCTGAATGCAATCCAAGGCGATGCCGATATTAGAAAAAACGTCAGCATCGCCTGTGGTGCTTTGGTTTGCAAGTCAATTATTTACTTAAAAGCGGAAAAACAGCTTCAAGATCAGCATGAGGACGAGGAATAACATGCACAGCGATAACTTCGCCGCCCACACGTTGAGCAGCAGTAGCACCAGCGTCTACAGCAGCCTTACACGCAGCTACATCACCACGTACCATGGCAGTAACAAGGCCACCACCAATTTGTTCGTAGGAAATAAGTGTTACACGTGCAGCTTTTACCATAGCATCAGCAGCTTCAATAAGTCCTACAAGGCCTTTAGTTTCGATCATTCCAAGAGCATCCATTGTCTTCTCCTTTTTGTCTTGCGACGTTTACTATGCGCCCATCTGAGCCCGATTTAATGCGGCTCCGATAAGCGATACTTGATATATATCTTCTGCACTACAACCGCGCGAAAGATCATGCCAACACCCATTTAAGCCTTGAAGCAAAGGTCCAATGGCCGTATAGCCTCCAAGGCGTTGGGCAATTTTATAGCCAATATTGCCAGCCTCTAGCGAAGGAAATACCAAAACATTGGCCTGACCTTGTAAGGGGCTGTCTTTGAGTTTTTGAGTTGCAACTTCTTGCACCATGGCGGCGTCAAATTGTAATTCTCCATCTACTACCATATCTGGGCGTAAAGCACGCACTTTGGCTGCAACTTCACGCATAAATGCAGCACGGGGGTGCTTTGCACTGCCATGGCTAGAAAAAGATAATAAGGCCACCTTGGCTTGTTCATTAGTCATTAATTGGTAGTGATCTGCTGCATCTACAGCAATATCCACCAATTGTTCCGCTGTGGGTTCAGGAATAACACCACAATCGGTAAAAATTAACAGTTGTCTATGATCGTAGCTGTCCATGGGGGCAAGCATGAAAAAGAAACTGGATATGGTTTTGCCACCAGGCTTTACACCAATAACGCGTAGGCCTGCTTTTATCATGTCAGAAGTAGAAGAAATATTACCGCCAATGCCTGCTTCTACCTCACCACGACGCACCATCATGGCTGCAGCACCAGGGCCTGTACTCATAAAAGCACGAGCTTCTTTTGGACTGATATTTTTATTCTGTGCTTGCATAAGCTGCATAAATTCTGTGCTATTACGCTCTAAATGATGCGGAGAGGCCGGATCAAGCACACGTATATTAAAGAGCTTACCCACATGTCCCATTTTAACCAACTCTTGTTTTAAAATGGAACGAATAACAAAGGGATTGCCCAATAATAAAGCATCACCAAGCCTTTCTGCCTCAAGGCGAATGGCAGCGCCCACAGCGCGTGGATCTTCACCATCTGGAAAGACTATATTGGCAGGCTTTGCAGCACAAAGTTCAATACAACGACCAAGTAATGAAAAAGGCTTACGCATGCCATCTTGGGCTGTGGTGGCATTAGGTGCAAGTAACATGGTTAGCCCTTTCTTACGGTGGCAAGGTCTATGCCTTGCTCTGCGGCTACAGTTAATAACATAAGCACATATATGGCACTGCTTAAACGGTTAAGCGAGCACAATACATCCATGTTCTTTGAGCAATTTACCGCCACTATTTCTGTTTCGCGAACTAAGGCACGTAGCCAATTAAGCAAGGCAACATTGCCACCCATGGCAGCATGGGCAACCAAATGATCAATGCCCAAAAACTTTTTTGGCTCGCGAGAAATAAGGTATAAGGTAGGAATATCCATACCCCCCATTCCCTTGGCACAAACACGCTGGCCTGTAACCTCACCTTGCAAAATCAAAAGTGCCCATTCTTGAAGGTCTGCCAAGCATTCTTTTAAGAAAACCGGTTTTCTGTCCTTGGGGTCAAATTGCGTTTGCGTAAGGATAATTTGTGCTAATAAAGTGTCGAGTTTACCACGCATAATGATGGAAGGGTGATTTTTAGGCACCTGCACATCGGCTTCGAGTAAAGTCATTTCAGTATTAACCGTACAAGGTTCAAGATGAGGGCATGATGTGGCTTCTTCTGTACCACCTGCACCTTGTTGCACCGTAATACGCTGTTGTAGGGCAAATTCTGTGGCAGAAGGTGTCAAGCGCTCATGACCTTGTAAAACAAGTACTCCTCCGGCTTGAACTTGACGGCTGCGTATATCTTCTTCGGTAAGAAAGTTCATATTTATCTCCTGATGAAAGGCTAGTTTATTGCGACCATGCTACACATACACAAGAAGCAGAACCATGAGCTACAAGTGTAACAGAGGTCCCATTGGCAACACGCACAGCTCCACCTTGACCAAGCATGCAAGAACCATTGGCGCTTTGCACTTCAATGTTTCCATGGGTAACCACCAAGGCTTCGTCATGGGTGAAGGTCCAAACCAAGGATGTATCAGTAAATGTAAAACGAGTAAGACCAGGCCCATCTTTGCTGGGCAATAAGGCCTCTTCTATATTTACTTCGCCTTGTACACGTCCTTGTGGTTGCTGTGCAGGAAATGGTACCACATCTATACCTGCCACATTGGCGCAAGCTGTGGGCTGTGGTGTAGGGGCAACATTTTGCATAGTATTTGCACTATGAGCGCCTTGCCCTGCACCAGCGCTTGTATATTCTGCCACAACCTGAGCAATGGTGCTTTCAAGATTAGGAAAGCTCGCCATGCCACCACGGTTTGCCAATATACTGTTTATTTGTTGAAGCACTTGTGAAGTAATAGCTCTTGGGTCAAGATTTTGTGTTGGTGGCACATAAGCATTAGCATTCCAAGGATTGTTAGAATGTGGTGCAAGAGTTTGCAGTACTTTTTCTACAATTTGCTGCATGGAAGGATCCATGGGAGAGTTGAGAGAATGGGGGTTGTTCATAGCTACTCTATTATGTTGTTGTGCATATGCCACAGCATTACCTTGTAAAGGCTGTGTAGCAATCTGCATGGGTGATTGTGTCACATATGTTGATGGCGTATGCGAAACAGATTTTTCTTGTATAATCAAAGCTATGCCATATTGCTTAGCATCGTCCTTTGCTTGGGGCGTAATTATTGCATCAGGCGAAATATTAATATGTTTTACGCCCGTTTTTCTGGCATCATTTATGGTGTTGGCAGTAATGAGTTCTTTCATAATATATTGTGTGCTAAAATTTTTTTATGCAATATTTACCAGTTTTTATAATTTAAGCCTTGGGAGGCTTGGCAGCAGTTTTATTTATTGTGCTTTTAGCTGCAGCCGTCTTGCCCATACGTGCAGCGCGCGCCGCTTCTTTTGCCGCTTTTTTTGCCGCTTTTTTTGCATTGATTTTATCAAGATAAGTGTACAAAAGCTGCCCTCCGCCTTCTGGGCGAGGAATGACACTGTGAGCAAGCAATGTACCTTTGGCACTGCAAAGTGCACAAGCCACATCAACGGCAGCTTTGCAAGCAGCCACATCACCTTCGCAGATGATGGTGACAATGGGGCCGTCTACTTTATGTACTCGCTTTACAACTACATCAGCACCTTTTGCCATGGCGTCGGCAGCTTCAATGGCCGCTACATAGCTTGATACTTCAACAAAACCTTGGGCTAATGACATAGCAATCTCCTTTATTCACACAATTAAATAATCTGTTCAAAAAATGCGTCACTGGGACGTGGAATGACCACAGTTCTTACCAATAAACCTTCTTGACCTGCAGCATAAGCACCAGCATCTACAGCAGCTTGTACAGCAGCCACATCGCCACCGATGAGTACAAAGGCCTTTCCACCAAGGCCAAGGGCTGTGCGCACATCCAAAATCTGAACATTTGATGACTTAGCCGCTGCGTCAGCTGCCTTAACAGACGCCGATACAGAAAAAGTTTCTACAATACCAAGGGCTGCTCTTTCTGTTATTTGCACACATGCAGCCATGGCGCCGATAACGTCTTCATGGATATTAGGAATCACAAAGCCGTCAGCCACTGTTTCTGGAGCAACTGCTTGCCCAGCTTGTACCGAAGCTTCCACAGCAGCCACATTACCTGTGACAGCGGCTATAAACTTACCAG
Organism: uncultured Desulfovibrionaceae bacterium; assembly: GCA_964369815.1. Taxonomy (GTDB): domain Bacteria; phylum Desulfobacterota; class Desulfovibrionia; order Desulfovibrionales; family Desulfovibrionaceae; genus CAYJAD01. The sequence goes on along the minus strand of CAYJHS010000007.1, from coordinate 11,813 downwards.
GACAGATGGTCTTGAAGAAAATGGGGGTAACATCTGCCGTTTTCGTCATTATATCAGCGGCTTCCATTCCAGCAGCAATGCTTGTAAATTCAAGCATACCTACTGCTCCGCCATGTATTAAGTCATTCATATTTTACTCCGCCACTATTTTGATAAAATCAGCATGGACTTCTTTTACAGTACCGCCAATGCTGGCATGAATTTTTGCGCCCAGAGCTTTTTCCGGAATATCTGCAATGAGACTCCCTATCTGCACCTGACTGCCAACTTGAACACAAGGAATAGAAGGGGCTCCTATGTGCTGGCGCACTGGAATACAAACTTCTTTTGGTGTTAAAGTACCGACAAAAGGTGTTGGCATCGTTAAGTATTGTAAAATACCTATACGTGCTGCAAGACGCTTTGAAGGTACTTTACGGTAACTACGCCACTTTGTAGCATATTCACGTAGTTCGCGGCTGCCTTCATAATTTTTCTGAGCTTGACGCAAGTGGCCTTTAACCACCTGGTTAATGCGCCTTGGGCTCATGCCCATGGGGCAGGCAAATTGCTCGCAAACACCACATTCACAGCACATCATGGCTTGGGTAGCACTTTCGCTTTGCAATTCCATGCCTGAGGCAAAGGCTTGCATAATCTTATGGGTTTCAAAAGGGTGCCCTATAAGGTTTCTTGGGCATAAGTCAGAACACATACGACATTGAATACAAGCACTGGCCGCACGGTTACGCATGGAATTGGCAGTTTGTGTAGCATTTACATGCAAAGGACTTCCTTTGGGCAAGATTATGAGGCCACCACTGGTTTTTGTGAGCACTTCTTTAGCAAAGTCTGCTTCACTGTCTATGACTTTGCCCATCATGGGGCCACCTATAATATAGGCAGGCTCAGCTATTAAAGCACCACCACAAGCCGTTAGACATTCTTTGAGTGAAGTTCCAATGGGGGCAGTTAATACCGAAGGATTTTGCACAGCACCTGTTACCGTGATGGTTTTCATGGTAATAGCCTTACCTTGCATGGCTTCATCTACATGCATGAGAGTGGCTACATTGGCAACAACTACACCCACATGCAATGGAATGCCAAGGGGGGGGACACTGCGTCCTGTTACTTCACGCACAAGAATTTGCTCATCCCCTGCTGGATAAAAATCGTCCAGCAAAAAAACTTCAATGCCAAAGTTTTTTGCTTCAGCGTTTAATTGTGGAATAATATCAGTATGCTTTTTCTTAAGACCAAGCACAGCACGTTGAGCTCCCACAGCATCAGCAAGTGCACGTAAGGCACGCAAAACACTCGTGGAATGATGCGCCATTATATGATGGTCGCTATGCAATAAAGGCTCACATTCGCAGCCATTGGCAATAACAGTATCAGCTGATGCGGCGTATTTTACATGAGCTGGAAAGCCAGCTCCACCTTCACCCACAATGCCGGCTTGCAACACAGCATTAATAAATGTCTCTTTGTTCATAATATTTCCGTTCTATTATAAAGTTTAAAGACTTTGGGGAGTAAAAGGCATAAAGGGCATGGGTACACCAATGGGTAGTTTTCTTTGCGGTGCCATGGGCTTGGTGTTTTTTACTACAGCTCCATCAAGCTTTAGAATCTTAGCAGCAGTTTCATACATAACTTTGCGACGCACATCGTCTTTTAAGTTCATTTTGTTATAGATAGCAATGGCTTCCTCTTGCTCCACAAAGGGGTGCGCACTGGCAAAAACCACTTTATCACCAATAAATGAATTTAAGCCTTGCACATACACTTCAGCCATCGGCGCCAATTCATATTCAGATAAATCCATATATACATTGGCATTACGCATACAAGTAAACACAGCTTCATTAACAAAAGGATAGCCACCATGACTCATGATTATTGTTAATTCAGGGAAATCGCGTGCTACAATATCTACTTGGCGTGGATCAATATAATCAGTCACTGCACGTGGAACTTGTGGTGGAGGGGCAGTGGTTATAAAAACAGGTATGTCTAACTCTACACATTTGGAATAAATGGGATAATAGCGTGCATCATTGGGGGGAATGTGCGCTAAGTATGGGTCTGTGGCAATACCACGCATACCCAATTCTTCTACACAGCGTACCACTTCATACACACTCTTCATTCCTTTATGTGGATCAATGCCCCAAAATCCCACAAAAAGATCTGGATAGGCACGAACAAATTCTAAAACACTGCTGTTATTAGAAGGCGTGTTATAAGTAACTTCACAATCTCGCCCAGTAATGACAGCAAGCTCTACACCACGACGGCGCACACCTTCCACAATTTCCGGTAATGGTTGAGGAATACGTTTTTCAAAGCCAATGGCTTCACAAGCTGCCTTAAACATAGCACTGTTTTTTATGCCATTGATGATTTCCGGTGTGTTGGGGCGGAAACGAAAGTCAATAATTTTCATAGTATCCTACTTTGTTATGTGAACTTTAGCAGCTTGCCCGAGGCACAATGCTTCGGACAAGCCATTATATTTAGATTAATTATTTACCTACAAGGAAAAGTGATATTTCTGGAATATAGGTAACAAGCAACAATACCAACAGCATAAGGCCAATCATAGGCAAGGCTGAGCGCGAGATGTGAGCAAGCTTGGCATTGGCAACACCAGAGGCAACAAAGAGGTTTACACCCACAGGCGGAGTTACAAAGCCAATGGCTAAGTTAACTACCATAACAATACCAAAGTGTAGCGGAGATACGCCAACGCCTGTAACTACTGGTAATAAAATGGGAGTAAGAATAACAATGGCGGCTAAAGCCTCCATAAATGTGCCTACAATGATAAGTAAAATATTGATAAGTAAGAGTATAAGATATTTGTTTTGCGTAAGATCAAGCAAGGTGCGAGCAATGGTGCCTGGCACGTCTTCTAAGGTCATAATATAGCCAAACATGGTAGCCATGGCCATAAGCACAATGATTATCGAAGACGTAGAACATGCTTCCACACAACATTCTAACATTTTCTTAAAATTAATTTCTTTGTCTACAAACATACCCACTACGAGGCCATAAAGTGCAGCTACAGCGGCTGCCTCTGTGGGGGTCATAAGACCACCATAAATGCCGCCTAGTACGATGACAGGTACCATAAGCGCCCATTTAGCATTCCAGACAGCCTTACTAATAGAAGCAACAGTACGAGGACGCTCTTCTCCACGTATATTACGCACCCGTGAATAAAAATAAGCATAAGTCATAAGCACTAAACCGGTTAGTACACCTGGTATAATACCAACTATGAATAAATCACCAATGGAAACTTGAGCAGATACACCATATACAACAAATGGATTTGAAGGAGGAATCATAACCCCAATGGCACCTGCAGCAGCCACTAAGGATGCAGCAAATACTTTGTCGTAACCACGATCCACCATAGCAGGAATGGTTAATGCTCCAATCGCCGCCACAGTAGCGGGGCCAGAGCCAGAAATAGCACCAAAAAACATGCATGTAGCAACAGCGGCTAAAGCCATGCCGCCATGCAAACCGCCTAGCATTTCATCTGCCATGGCAAGAAAGCGCTCTGAAAGCCCCCCTGCACCCATAAATACACCGGCAGCAATAAAGAAAGGTATTGCCATGATAGGGAAGGAATCTATAGAATTAAAGGCAGTTTGCGCCATATATAAGGTGGGAACCGTGTCAGCACAGAGAATAGTTGCCAAGGTGGCTAGACCCAAAGAAATCGCAATGGGAATACCTACGGCGCAAGCAAGAATAAAATATCCAAAAAGTACAGGGATAGGATCAATATATTCGGCTATGAGCACAGGTGATATGACAACAGCCACAAACGCACAGCCAAGAAAAGAATCCAGCGGGCCACAGATTTTAAATTGTTTATAGAGCATCTGTAACAAACGCAAAGTCTTTAGTCCAAAGCCTATGGGTAAGATAGCATAGGGAATGAGATAAGGTATATTTAAAGCTGTGGTATATTGAGGGTGCTTAAGCAAATTCCCAATATGGTCAAAGCCAGCATTCATAATTACTAAAGTTAAAATAAGGAATGATACATCTACTACAATCCACGAAACTTGTTGCCAACGAGGACTGAGTTTATCATAAATAATGTCAACACGAATGGACGAACGAGTTTTAATTGCAATGGGAAGAGCTAAGTATGAAATCCAGATAAAGATAAATCTGGAGAGCTCTTCTGTCCAAACAGCGGCGCCGGCTGAGCCCGAAATGTATGTTACTACGTAACGATAAAAAGTTTGGAAGCTAATAAAGAATATTATAGATAATAATCCAGTGATAAGGAATATTTTTTCAAAGTTCTCATCAAGCCACGCTAAGAGGCCCTTTTGACCTTCGTGCATATGGGCGGAAAGGGTATCAGACATGGAAACTCCTCAAGAAAAGCGTTTTACTAAAGACAAAGATAGCCAAAATAAAGCGCTTTTCCTCTGCTCATGAACAAAGGAAAAGCGCACATTATATTATTTTTGTGTACCTTCAACAAGGGTGATAAGTTCTGCAGGCACTTGCTTTGCAAATTTATCAAACACAGGCTTTGTTTTTTCCTTTAACTTAGCTTTTTCAGCGTCATTAAGCATGGTGATAGTGATGCCACGTTCTTTAAAGGCGTCCCACGCTTTCTTTTCAAGCAAAACACTTTCTTTACGCTGCCAAGCAGTAGCTTCTGCTGCAGCTTCGCGAATGATTTTTTGGTGCTCTGGCTTTAAGGCATCCCATTTCGCTTTGTTCATAAGCAAAACGTGCATGCTGTAATTATGCTCAGAATCCATAGCGTGCTTGAGCACTTCGGTGTGCTTTGCATCGTTTAATAAAGAGAAAGTATTACCTTCACCATCAACAGTCCCCTGTTGTAAAGCCGTGTAGGTTTCACCCCAAGCGACAGGAGCTGGGTTCATTCCAAGGGCTGTGGCAACAGCTACTTCTACTGGAGAGTCTGTTGTACGAATCTTCATGCCTGCAAGGTCATCAGCACCGGTCAAAGGCTTTTTGGTGGATACGAAGTTACGGTATCCATATTCAGAAAACATGATGGTTTCAAGGCCAATATCATTGGCTACTTTATTTAAGTATTTACCAAGATCGCCTTCATCAAGAGCTTTATATAATTTCTCTTGATTAGCGCTGGATGTGATGTATGGAAGGTCAAAAACCATGTAGGCTTTTGTGAAACTTGCAAGGTTTGGAGTAGAGCTTGAAGACATGTCTAAGGTACCAGCTTGAGCTGCTTCAGTTGTTACACGGTCACTACCAAGCTGGGTGTTTCCAAAAATTGTTATGCGAATTTTTTTATTACTTTTGGCCTCAACCAATTCTTTAAATTTTTCATAGCCAACAGTAACGTTATTACCTGGTGCCATGGGGTGACCAATACGCAACTTTACAGGTCTTTCAGCCAAAGCATCGCTGTAGCTTGCACCAAGTACAAGGCTTGCCATTAAAGCAATTTTGCCAATCAAACGAAAATTCATTCTCTTTCTCCTTAAAAATTATGCCGTTTACCCACCCAATGCAGGAATTGTTAGTATGAGAATCTTTTCTCAAAGTTTTTTTTGTTATGCACATTATGTACCAATAATGTTTTTAGCTATCCATTTTTTGTGGTTGTTGAAATAATTGTTTTTTTAAAAATAATGCATTTTCTCATTTTGTTCATCAACTTGTATTGTTGCAAAAATGCATCAAAATTGTTCTTCATCGAGTCTGCTCAATTGAAGCTTGTGACAAAACGAACAAACTTTGTGCTTAATTAACTTTTTTTTATCCGTGATGCAAATTTACGACATTTCTTCAATGCCAGAACGAAATTGTAGTTGCAAATTTGCATCCTATAAAGTCACTCTTATCAGTATTCTCTGTTGATAGTTGCATTTGTGCATCATGAAAAGTTTGCTAATACATGAAAGCATAGCTGTAGCGTGTGAAAATGGGCTTATCTTAGCCAATTTCAGGGGTTTAAGAACTATGGCACGAGGAATGCAAAAGGGGACTTAGGTTCGGAATTTTTATTAGAACTAAAACAGAAGCTACGGTGGCTTCAATTATAACCCAACTTTTTTAGGAGTTTTTATGAGCGTTTATACTTGTGATTGCGTATCCCCCCAAGAACAACGTTTACATGACAGCATTGCTGGCAAAGAAGATCGCTATCGCAAAACCCATGAGCGTGTTTTTACCATGCTCGAGCGTTTTGAAAATCAAAAGCCACGCATTGATATTGAGCGTGCTTTGTATTTTACCCAGTCTATGCAAGAAACAGAAGGGCAACACCTTTCTTTACGTTGGGCTAAAGCTATGATGCATATTGCCCAAAATATGACAGTTTATGTGCAAGATCATCAATTATTGTTGGGACGTGCTGGATGTGATGGTCGTTATGGTATTTTATATCCTGAATTAGACGGTGACTTCCTTGATATTGCCGTACGCGATTTACCAACACGTAAAACTTCTCCTGCTACCATTACTCCTGAAGACGCACAACGTGTTATCAATGAAATTGCTCCTTACTGGAAAGGCAAAACTTATCATGAAGCATTAAATGCTGCTTTGCCACCAGAAATACATAAACTTACTTATGATGACCCTGAAGGTTTGATTTCTCGTTTTATAGTTAACGAAACATCTTCTTTCCGCTCTTCCATCCAATGGGTGCATGACTATGAAAAGATTTTAAAACGTGGTTTCAATGGCATTAAACAAGAAGCTCTTGATAAACTTGCAGCTCTTGATTCCAACAGCCCCATTGATAATGTAGAAAAGAAACCCTTTCTTGAGTCCATTGTTATTGTGTGTGACGCCATTGTTCTTTGGGCTAAGCGTCATGCCATACTTGCTCGTGAAATGGCTGCTCAAGAAAAAGATCCTGCTCGTAAAGCAGAACTCTTACTCATGGCTGAAAATGCAGAGCATGTACCAGGCAATCCTGCACGCAACTTTTATGAAGCAGTACAAAGCCAATGGTTTACCCAAATGTTCTCCCGTATAGAGCAAAAAACAGGTACCACTGTTTCTAATGGTCGTATGGACCAATACTTCATGCCTTATTATAAGGCAGATATGGAAGCAGGTGTACTTACCGAAGAACGTGCCATTGAGCTTATGGAATGCATGTGGGTTGGTATGGCTGAGTTCATTGACATGTTCATTTCCCCCACAGGTGGCGCCTTCAATGAAGGCTATGCACACTGGGAAGCTGTAACTGTTGGTGGGCAAACTCCTGATGGCCGTGATGCTACTAATGCATTAACTCACCTTATCTTAAAGTCAAAGCGTGAGTTTCCTTTACACTATCCTGACTTGGCAGCACGTATTCACTCTCGTTCTCCTGAAGCTTACTTGTGGGATGTTGCTGAAACCATTAAGGATGGATCTGGCTTCCCTAAGCTTATCAATGACGAAGAAGTTATTCCTTTATACGTGTCTAAGGGTTGCACATTTGAAGAAGCCCTTGACTATGCTGTGTCTGGTTGTACCGAATGCCGTATGCCCAATCGTGATACCTACACCTCTGGTGGCGCTTATGTAAACTTTGCCGCCGCTGTGGAAATGGCTTTAAATAATGGTAAAATGAAAAAATATGGTGACGTGCAACTGGGTGTAGAAACTGGTGACCCACGTTCATTCAATACTTGGGAAGAATTCTTTGATGCATATTTGCAACAGCATATGCTCTTCTTAAAAACAGCATTTACCCAGCAATATATCATTAATAACTTACGCGCTAAGCACTTTGCCCAACCTATGGGATCTGCCATGCACGACCTTTGCATGAAACATTGCATTGACTTGCATCAGCCACATGTCCCTGAAGGTGTGAACTTTGGCTACTTTGAGTTCATGGGCTTTGGTACAGTTATTGACTCTTTGTCTGCCATCAAGAAATTGGTATATGAAGATAAGAAATTGACCATGGATCAAGTGTTAACTGCCCTTGATGCCGATTTTGAAGGCTATGATGATGTAAAAGCTATGCTTCAATCTGCACCTTGCTATGGCAATAACAATGTTTTTGCCGACGAAATTGGCCGCGAGCTTGACCGTATTACTGTTGAGTTTGGTGGCAAATATAGCAAAGAACTTGGCATGAACAATGACGTGCGCTATGTGCCATTCACATCACACGTACCTTTTGGCAAGGTTGTTTCGGCAACACCTAACGGCCGCGCTGCATGGTTCTCCTTGTCTGATGGCTCTTCTGCATCACACGGCGCAGACGTAAACGGCCCCACAGCTATCTTGCTTTCTAACTATAATACTAAGAATATGGGTCGCCGCGATCGCGCAGCTCGCATGCTTAACATTAAGTTCACACCTAAGAGTGTTGAGGGTGAAGACGGAACTGAAAAGTTAGTATCCTTCATTCGTACCTTCTGCGACCTAAAGCTTTGGCACGTACAGTTTAACGTTATCAATCGTAGCACACTTATTGCGGCACAACAAGATCCACAAAAATACCGTAACCTTATTGTGCGTATTGCTGGATACAGCGCATACTTCTGCGATTTGTCACCAGACCTACAAAACGACCTTATTGCTCGTACTGAGCATGCAGCCATGTAGTTTGGTTACGGAATATAAGTCATAATAATTAGGGGTTCGATGTCTATAATGATATCGAACCCCTTTATGCAAAATGCCTAAAGGCGGATGAGAATAATGAGCAGTTTTGAAGACCAAAATAAAAAAGGTACAGTTTTTAATATTCAAAAATATTCGGTACATGATGGACCGGGTATTCGCACTCTTGTATTTTTAAAAGGATGTCCACTTTCGTGTCGTTGGTGCAGTAATCCTGAATCGCAAGCTTTACATAAAGAACTTGCCTTTAATGAAACACGATGTTTAACCCTAGACAAATGTCAACATTGTATAAAAAATTGTGTCCGAGGGGCCATTTCGCGTCGCGATGATGGTAAAATACTCATCGATCGTAGTCTTTGTGCTGGTTGTGATATGCCATGTACAAGCTCTTGCCCTGCTCAAGGACTTATCGTATATGGTCAGGAACGAACGGTTGATGATGTGCTAAACGTTGTCGAACAAGATGCAGCCTTTTATGCTCGTTCAGGTGGTGGCGTAACGCTTTCAGGTGGTGAGCCCTTGTTGCAGGGCGAATTTGCCGCTGCTCTATTGCGTGAAGCTCGCCGGCGCAGATTAAAAACTGCTATTGAAACTTGTGGTGCTGCACCTTGGGCTCATTTTGAAATGGCAGCACCGTACTTATCTTCTGTACTTTATGATATTAAACATATAAATAGTGAAAAACATAAAGAGCAAACCGGTGTTGGAAACGAACGCATTCTAGAAAATTTATCTAAATTAGCCACGGAATTTTCGCATATTCCAATTTTAGTACGCACACCCATTATTCCTGGATTTAATGATACTGAAAAAGAAGTGCAAGATATAGCTAGTTTTATTAAACCTTTCGCACATATTCGTTATGAAATGTTGCCATATCATCGACTTGGAACACAAAAATATATATTCCTTGACCGTGTTTCGCCAATGGGTGATGTGACTTTACCACATGAAGCCATGTATCCGCTTATTAAAGCAGTAAAAGACGTGCTTGGAGATGAAAGAGTACAAGTGCCAAAATAAACAATCTACTTTTTAAATATATATAGGGAGTAGAGGAAAAATATCCTTATTTCCCTTAGAAAATCAAAAACAGTGCTTGGAATGAGTAGAATCTTAGAACAGCACATGAAAATGTGTTGTTCTAATGCCAATAAATAAAACACTATTTACACTCAATTGAATGTAACAAAAATTTTATATTGTTGTTTGTTTTGCATTGTATTTCTCTTTGTGGAGTAGCTATGACCATCCGTAATAATGATATTCTTCTAAAACATTTTGAAAGAATTTTAGATGCACTTGTTGATGGAGTCTTTATAACTGATGCCATGGGAATAACTTTAAAAGTTAATCGCATGTACGAACACCTTACGGGTATTAAGTTGGATGAGATTCAGGGCAAGAGTGTACGAGTTTTACAAGAAGAAGGTGTTTTTAACAATATTTTGAACCCTGAAATTGTACGTACCGGTAAACCTGCCACCAAAGCACAGCAATTGCGTAATGGCAAAAAGGTTATACTTTCAGGATTTCCTGTATTTGATGAAGATGGAAAACTCTGCTTAGTTATTACTTTTGTGCGCGATATTACCATGATTACGCAACTTAACGAACAAATGACAGAACAAACTAAGCTTATTGATCAAATTCATGATCAATTGGCGTATATAGCCCATAAAGAAGATGTGGGCATGCCCATTTATAAAAGTCCGCAAATGGAGCAAGTAATTAACTTAATCATTCGCCTAGCAAAAACCGATGCAACCATATTAATTTTAGGCGAAACCGGCGTAGGTAAAGACGTTTTTGCGCGCTTTGCCCATGAACGTAGTTTACGGCATGATAAGCTCATGCTAAAAGTAGACTGTGGTGGTATTTCTGAAACACTTACAGAATCAGAAATGTTTGGTTATGTGGCGGGGGCTTTTACAGGAGCCTCACCCAAGGGTAAAGCTGGTTACTTTGAAATGGCTGATGGCAGCACAGTTTTTTTAGATGAATTGGGTGAATTGCCTTTGACCATGCAAACACGGCTTTTGCGTGTTTTGCAAGATGGTGAAATTTTGCGTGTGGGCTCAACTTCGCCAAAGAAAGTAGACGTGCGCATTATTACCGCAACCAACAGAAATCTCTCAGAAAGCGTAGAGGCTGGCACTTTTAGGCGCGACCTGTATTATAGGTTAAATGTGGCTACTGTTCATATCCCTCCTTTAAGAGAAAGAAGCGAAGATATACCTCCATTGGCCGAACATTTTTTGCGTGAATTTACGGCTAAATACAAAAAAAGCATGGCTTTTATGGATATAACTATGGATATGTTAGTCAAATATGCTTGGCCTGGCAATGTGCGGGAATTACAAAATCTTGTGCATAGTTTGGTGGTTACACGCACCGTGAACCTGCTCTCACCAAGGGATCTGCCTTCACATATTAGTGGCCAAAATGCTAGTGACACAACATATAATGAAGATATTTTTATGACCAATCGACCTTTGAAAGATATTATGGCTGATATCGAAAAAAAATTTTTATTAAGAGCCATAGAAATTCATGGTTCCGTACAAAAGGTTGCAGAAATATTTAAAATAAATAGAAGCACAATTTTTCGTAAACTTAATTCGAAATCTGAATAGTATGAACAAAACCAGTGCATACCCATTGTAAATAAACTAAAATTATTATGGATTTTAACGATTATCTTTTTCTTTTGGCATGGTTTTTAGGCGGTTTTGTGAATGGCGTTGGGGGTATGGGAGCTGCCATGGTGGCTGTCCCCATTATGACCATATTCATGCAACCAGCCATGCTCACCCCTGTATCATGTATTATCGTTACACTCATTTCCGGTCATATGGCATATAATTTTCGTGAGGGTTGCCGCTATCATTCTCTTAAAAAGCTACTCCTTGGAGCCTTAGCTGGTTCCTTTATGGGCGTTGTTTTGCTTATATATGTAAAAACCCAATATATTCAATTTTTTACAGGCTTTTTTATGCTGGCCTATGTGGCATGGCAAAGCTTGCGCAGAGCTCAATTGCTAAGCCAAGAACTCCCTGAAACATGGGGAAAATCTCTTTTCGCAGGTTTTTGTTCAGGGGTACTCAACTCTTCCATATCCTTTGGTAATCCTCCCATTGGTGTATATGCTTTACATCTTGGCTGGTCACAAGTGCAAACAGTTGGAACCATGAATATTTTTTCGCTCTTTG
>CAYJHS010000006.1:0-24536 GCA_964369815.1 uncultured Desulfovibrionaceae bacterium | reverse complement strand
ACTATGGGGAAAATTCTATCAAAATTTTGAAAGGTCTTGATGCTGTTCGCGAAAGACCCTCCATGTATATTGGCTCCGTTGATACACGTGGTTTGCATCACCATGTTTATGAAGTAGTTGATAACTCTGTTGACGAGGCCATGGCCGGCTATTGCACACAAATTCAGGTGATTTTACACGTGGATAATAGGGTCACAGTGCGAGATAATGGACGTGGTATTCCTGTGGGGCTTCACCCAGAAGAAGGTATTCCTGCGGTGCAAGTGGTTTTAACAGTGCTGCATGCCGGTGGTAAGTTTGATAATGATTCTTATCAAACTTCAGGCGGATTACATGGTGTAGGTGTGTCTTGTGTAAATGCGCTTTCTGAACAGTTAACGGTTACCGTGTGCCGTGATGGTTTTCGGTATAAACAAAATTATTCTCGTGGTGTACCACAAGATGAACTTCTCCAAGAAGGTGAAACAAGCCAACGGGGAACGACTATTCGATTTAAGCCTGATGAGACTATTTTTGAAGTATCCGAGTTTTCATACGAAGTGCTGCGTAAACGTTTTGAAGAACTTGCTTATTTGAATAAAGGTCTTGAAATTGAGTGCATTGACGAGCGTACTGAAGAAAAACATACCTTTCGAGCTGACGGCGGCATTAAGCAATTTGTTACTGACCTTAATGCCGGTGAAAATGGGATCCATCCTGTTATCGACACTGAGGGCGTCAACAGTAAAATCAGTGTAGAGTTTGCCATACAATACAATGCTTCATATAAAGAAAATGTGCTGACTTTTGCTAATAATATCCGTACGAAAGAGGGTGGCACGCACCTTATGGGTTTTCGTACAGCGTTGACTCGTGCTATTAATACGTACATAAAAAATCAGACCGATTTAACAAAAAAACTTAAAGGTAGCACCCTATCTGGCGATGATGTGCGAGAAGGCCTAACGTCAGTTATTAGCGTAAAATTACCTAATCCACAATTTGAAGGTCAAACCAAAACAAAACTTGGTAACAGCGAAGTTGCCGGTATTGTATCTACGCTTGTTTTTGACAAACTTACCCAATACTTCGAGGAAAATCCTAAAGATATTCGTCTGATAGTTGATAAAGCTATTGATGCTTCCCGTGCAAGAGATGCAGCACGGCGTGCCAGAGAACTTGTACGTCGCAAAGGTGTCCTTTCTGATAACTCTTTGCCAGGCAAATTGGCTGATTGTCAAAGTAAGGACCCGGCTATATCTGAAATTTTTATCGTAGAGGGGGATTCTGCGGGTGGTTCTGCTAAGCAAGGACGTAATCCTAATAATCAAGCCATATTGCCTTTGCGTGGTAAAATCTTAAATACCGAGCGTACTCGTTTTGATAAAATGCTGGCAAATAAGGAAGTAAAAGCCCTTATTACTGCTATGGGTGTTGGTATTGGTAAGGATGATATAGATTTAAATAAGTTGCGTTATCATAAAATTGTTATTATGACCGATGCTGACGTGGACGGAGCACATATTCGTACTTTACTTTTGACTTTCTTTTTCCGTCAATATCAAGAACTTATTGATAACGGCTATTTGTATATAGCGCAGCCTCCATTATATCGGGCACATAATTCCCGTTTTGAAAAATTTATTAAAGATGATAAAGAACTTAATGAATTTCTTTTGAAGCGTATTTCTGAAGATGCCACTATCATTAGTCACGACGAAAAAAGCTTTAGTGGGAATGATTTAATACTACTTATGAAGGACATTGAAAGCTTACAGTATAAAGTACGTGATGCAGAAAATACCGGCATTGGACGTGATTTATTCATAACTTTGTTAGAGCATGAAGAAAGTCTTACTCCTGAAGATTTTAATGATGCTATGGACGTGGAGCTTTTAAGCTGGTTTAAAGAAAAAGGATATAGCTTAATTATAGATAAAGAGTCACAATTTGAAGGTGATGAACGTATCTTTATCACTTTTGAAGATAGTAATCAGCATAGAGTACGTCGTCCGGCAGATTTTTTTGCCTCGCGTCTTTTTAAGCAAGCTTGGAATACCTACAATATTATCCGCAAAAACTATGGAACCAGTGATTTAACCCTTGATATTAAAGATGAAAAAACTGTTTATAATGATGTTTTTTCTCTTTTTCAAGCCACCTTGGACGCTGCTAGACGTGGGATAAATATTCAGCGGTATAAAGGTCTTGGTGAAATGAATCCTGAACAACTTTGGGTGACCACTATGAATCCCGAAAATAGAGTTTTATTACAAGTAACAGTGGATGATGCCGGTGAAGCGTCTGATACCTTTGAAAAACTCATGGGGGACAGGGTAGAGCCACGCAGAGAATTCATTGAACGCAATGCCCTTGCTGTGCAGGATTTGGATATTTAATTTTATTTTTTCTGAGAGGGGAAATTTTTAGAGAAAAAAATTTTCTCCTCTCAGAGCCCCCTTCAAAAAAAACATTGCGACGTAATCTTATTGTTTATATTAATTGCGGCGCATAGAGGATTTTCAGGGTAGTTTTGGAGAAAAGTATTGCAGTTAATACTTCTTTAAACAAAGGAGTGTTGTATAAAAAAATTTTTGGAAAGGAGTTTGGGGAAGAACCTTTTTCAAAAAAGTTCCCCAATAAAATTTTCAAAAAATAATAACCATAATAAATATAAAAATTTTCCCTTTGATTTTTAAGTGAGGCCACATGTCGGATCAAGACCAAATTAGTATTGAGCAGGAATTACGCAAATCTTATCTTGAATACTCTCTTTCTGTTATTATAGGTCGTGCTATACCGGATGCTAGGGATGGCTTGAAGCCAGTGCATCGGCGTATTATGTTTGCGCAGTATGAGCTTTCCAACTCGTATAATAGGCCACATAAAAAATCTGCACGTATTGTAGGTGACGTAATTGGTAAGTATCACCCCCATGGTGACTCAGCTGTTTACGATGCCTTGGTGCGTATGGCGCAAGAATTTTCCATGCGTGATCCACTCATTGATGGGCAGGGTAACTTTGGTTCTATAGATGGCGATGCAGCAGCAGCCATGCGTTATACGGAAGCACGCATGTCTCGTCTTGCCGGTGAGTTTTTGGGCGATTTAGATAAAGAAACCGTAGATTTTCGTCCAAACTATGACAATACTTTACAAGAACCTTCGGTATTGCCCACAAAAGTTCCCAATTTACTCTTAAATGGCTCGCAAGGTATTGCGGTGGGTATGGCCACTAATATTCCTCCACATAATCTTGGTGAGCTTTCTGACGCTTTATTGCATTTATTGGAAAATCCAGAGTGTAGTATAACAGATCTTACTGAGTATGTTAAAGGTCCAGACTTCCCAACACGTGGTTATGTGTATGCTGGACAAGGACTGCGTGATGCCTATCATACTGGGCGGGGCACTGTAAAAATCCGCGGTAAGGTGGAAGTTGAAGAGCGTAAAAAGGGTTTTCAATCCATTATTATTAAAGAAATTCCTTATGGTTTAAATAAATCCAGCTTAGTAGAAAAAATTGCAGCTCTTGTGCATGAACGTAAGATTGATGGCATTTCTGACTTGCGGGATGAGTCCGACCGCAAAGGCATTCGTATTGTAGTAGAATTAAAACGGGGCACCATACCTGAAATTGTCATTAATTCTCTCTATAAATTTACGCCTTTAGAAACTTCATTTGGTATAAATATGCTTGCTGTGGTTGATAATAGGCCACAACTTTTGAATCTAAAAAGTGCGTTGCGTTGCTTTTTAGAGCATCGTCGTGATGTTATTATTAAGCGTACTCGTTTTGATCTTGGTAAAGCTGAGGCTCGCGCGCATATTTTAGAAGGCTTACGTATTGCCCTTGATAATATTGACGAAATTGTAGCTTTGATTCGTGCTTCTGCTACGCCTGAAGATGCTCGTAATAAACTTATGGAGCGCTTTGCCCTGTCTGAGATTCAGGCAAAGGCTATCTTGGATATGCGTTTGCAACGTCTAACAGGTTTGCAACGTGATGAACTGTTGGCTGAATATAAAGATGTTTTGCAAAAGATTGAATATTTCCGTTCAATTTTGAATAATGTTGAAGTGTTGCGCGGTGTAATTAAGGAAGAAATCACCCATATTCGAGATACTTTTGCCACAAAAAGACGCACCGAAGTTTTGGTTGAAGAGCTAGTGGGTATTGATATTGAAGACCTTATTCCTGATGAAGAAGTGGTCTTTACTTTATCTCGTCGTGGCTATATGAAACGCACCACTCTTGATAATTATCAGCAACAAAAGCGTGGTGGTAAGGGTATTTCAGCATTGCATAAATCTTACTACTACTATGTCCAATAATTTTTAACTACTAAAAACCATAAATATTTGTTTCTCTTTACTAATAAAGGACGTATGCACCAATTGAAGGTGCACCAAGTTCCGGAAGGTAGCAGGACAGCCAAGGGTATGCACATTGCCAATCTCTTGCCCATGGAAGAAAATGAATGGGTCACTACAGTTTTGGCTGTACGGGAGTTTTCGGAAAACAAGCATTTCCTTTTTGTAACTCGACGAGGCATGGTGAAACGTTCTTCTGCTTCGCTCTATGCTAAGTGCCGTAAGACTGGCCTCATTGCCGTGGGACTCAAGGACGATGATGAACTTGTGGTAGTGCGTCCGGTTCGAGAAGATAGCCATATTGCACTGGCAACGGCTAAAGGCTTTTCAATCCGTTTTTCTTGTCAGGACATTCGTCCTATGGGTCGTTCTGCTACAGGTGTCAAAGGTGTTGCTTTGCGGCGTGAAGATGCGGTTGTAGCTTGTGTTATTTTGAAGGCAGAGGATCAAACAACGGAAATTATGTCCATTTCCAGTAATGGTTTTGGTAAACGTACTCGTGTGGACCTATACCGCTTACAATCTCGTGGTGGTAAAGGTATTATTAACTTTAAGGTAACTAGTAAAACTGGTAACGTAGTGGGTGCCATGCCTGTTCGGGATGATGATGGCTTGGTACTTTTAACTTCTGCTAATAAAATTGTACGTATAGGTGTTGAAGATGTGCGCTCTAAAGGTAGAGCTACCATGGGTGTAATGTTGGTTCGCTTAGATGCCGGCGCTACCGTGGTAGGTTTTGACCGTGTAGATGAAGGCGGCGCGCGCAAGCAAGATGATGAAGAAACCTTAGGTGACGATACTGCCATCATAGACGTTTCTGCAAAAAATATTGAAGACCATAAAAATGCGCCTGCCTCTACGTTAACTGAAAATACTGAGGATGCTAAGGACACTGAGGAAGAATAGTGTTTATTATACGAACATTAGTTTTTTTCTGCTGCTTTCTATTTTTATTTTCTTTATACGACAGTATGCATAAAGAAAATGACTTTACTCGTGCTCAGAAGGCTTTTGATGCAGAGGCTTGGATAAGTGCCGAACGATTGCTTACACAATATTTGCGCAAAGAAGTTAATGCAGAAAAAAGCTGGCAAGCATGGGTTTTGCTTTTGCGTTTGACACGTAAAACGAATCTGGATACAGAAATTGCCTTAACATATCTCAATGATATGTTAAGAGATTTTAGTAGTGATATTGAAAAACGCAAGTATATTTTGATTGAAATTGCGAGGGCACATGAAAGTCAAGGCGATGTAGAAAAAGCTATTGCTGCTTGGGAACGCTACATAAGCCTTGATAATATGACTCCTGCAGAATTATTCATAGGATATAAACAGCTTATACGTCATTATTTTCTTTTGGGCAATTTTGAAGAAGTAGAAATTGTACTTACAGATTGCTCTGTTTTGCCTCTTGCTGCAGAAGATAAAGCTTATTGTATTTATAATTTAGCGGATTTAAAGGCAGGGCTTGATCAGTTGGATGAGTCATCGGATCTTATTCAGTCAGTGCTTGATTTAGATATTTCTAAATATGCTAAGGCACAAGCACAGTTTTTGTATGCTGATATTTTGGAGCAGAAGAAGCAATATAAAAAAGCACTCGAATATTTTTTGATGGCAGAAAATGATTATGGCAATAAAGAAGTGGTCATGCTGCGTATTGCTAAGTTAAAAAAAAGGCTTAAAATTAAGTAGCTTTCTTTTTGTAGGAAGCTAACTTGTGTGAGGAAGATGTATGATTCATCACGATTGCGGTTTAATGGGAATAACTAACCATGATGAGGCAGCCAGGCTCACGTATTTTGGCTTGTATGCACAGCAACACCGTGGCCAAGAAAGTGCTGGCATTGCTACTTATGACGGCGAGAAAATCTATGAACATAAAGGCATGGGACTTGTGCCTGATGTTTTTCAAGAAAAAGATTTCAAGCGCTTAAAGGGTCACTCTGCCATTGGACATGTGCGTTATAGTACAGCTGGCTTTTCGCAACTTCGCAATGCGCAACCTTTTGTTGTGAATTTTCAAGGAATGCAGATTTCACTGGCGCATAATGGTAATCTTGTTAATACGCATCAATTACGTTCTAAATTAGAAACATTTGGTGTAATTTTTCATGCTACGAATGATTCTGAAATCTTTGTACATCTTTTGGTGCGTGCTTTGCGTAAAAACTCCCTTGAGGATGCTTTGCGTAGTGTATGTGCTAAGGTTCAGGGCGCTTACTGTTTACTTTTGCAAGTTAATGATAAGATGGTGGCCATTAGAGACCCCTATGGTTTTCACCCCTTAAGCATTGCTAAACTGGATAAAAGCTATGTATTTGCTTCAGAAACTTGTGCTTTTGACCTGCTGGAAGCAGAATTTATCCGCACTGTAGAGCCAGGAGAAATGGTCATTGTAGAGGGTGATAAACTCACAAGTCATAGCATTTTTAGCAAAAAACTCACAAAGCCAAAATTTCCTAAACAATGTATTTTTGAACTTGTATACTTTGCCCGCCCTGACTCTAATATTTTTGATGAAAATGTTTACCTTGCTCGTAAACGTATGGGTTGGCAATTAGCACATGAATCAACGCCAGATGTGGATTTTGTTATGCCATTTCCTGACTCTGGGGTTTATTCTGCTGTGGGTTTTGCCCAGTGTGCAGAGTTACCCTATGAGCATGCTATGATTAGAAATCACTATGTGGGTCGAACTTTTATTCAACCAACGCAGAATATGCGTAATTTTTCTGTGCGCATAAAGATTAACCCTGTGCATGAAATGATTGAGGGTAAACGCATTTGCATTGTGGACGATTCCATTGTTCGTGGCACCACCATGACTACCAGAGTAAAAAAATTGCGTGAGCTTGGTGCTAAGGAAGTGCATATTCGTATTTCTTGTCCTCCTGTGAAGTTCCCTTGCTTCTATGGTATTGATTTTGCCTCAAAAGGGCAGCTTGTTGCCGCTACGCACACTCTTCCAGAAATTCAAAAATTGCTTAATGTAGATTCCATCCATTATTTAAGCATCGAGGGTCTACTACGTTCTGTAAATCATGAGCATCATTACTGTACAGCATGCTTTACAGGTGAATATCCGGTACGCTGTATTGATGCGGAAAAGGGTTGCCTGAGTGTAAATGATAGCTGTGCTTCTCGATAGTGTTTATAATATATTATAATTAAGGATTTAGATATGACTACCCAAAGCATTAAAGGCTTTGCTGATTTATTTTCTCCGCAGAGTTTACAATTTACTCACATGGAAAACCTTGCTCGAGAAATTTTTTCTCGTTTTGGCTATGAGGAGCTACGCACACCCCTTATGGAATTTACAGACCTTTTTTGCCGTTCTATTGGTACAGAAACCGATGTGGTTCAAAAAGAAATGTATACCTTTATGGATAGAAAAGACCGTTCTTTGACTTTGCGTCCTGAGGCTACAGCAGGTGTTATGCGTGCCTATATTCAATCAGCACTTCATACTCGTCAAACGGTAAGTAAGCTTTTTACTTATGGCCCTATGTTTCGCTATGAACGTCCACAAAAAGGCCGTATGCGGAATTGTCATCAAATTAACTGTGAATGCTTGGGGGCAGATTCAGAACATTTTGATGCAGAAGTTATTTCAATGCTTATGCTTTTTTTGCAAACTCTTGGTATTGAGCATATGGAGCTTCAGATAAACAGTCTTGGTTGCGCTGAGTGCAGACCGCAATACCGCAAGCTGCTCTATGATTATTTAATTTCGCTAGACTCCAGAGCGTTGTGCGAAGATTGTAAACGTCGCATGGAGACAAATCCATTACGTGTTCTTGACTGTAAAGTACCAACATGTAAGGAACATACTGAAAATGCACCTCGTATTGATGAACACACCTGCGTACCATGTGCCGGACACTATACAACAGTTTTGCATATGCTTGACAGCCTTGGCATAGCCTATGTTCGCAATGCGCGTTTAGTGCGTGGATTGGATTATTATTGTCGTACCACCTTTGAGGTTGTATCCGGAAGCATTGGCTCTCAGTCCTCCATAGCTGGCGGTGGTCGCTATGATGGCCTAGTAAAACAACTTGGTGGGCCTGATGTTCCCGGTATTGGTTTTGCGTGTGGTATGGAACGTCTTGCTTTACTTATGTCAGATGTTGCATTACAACGTCCAAACTTTTTTGTTATGTATATGGGTGAATGGGCACAAGATGCAGCCTTTGAGTATGCTTATGCATTACGTAAGGCCGGTTTTTGTGGGGACGTAAGTCTTGGTGGTTCTTTTAAAAGTCAGATGCGCCAAGCAAGCAAATGCAATGCTTTCCATACTCTTATTATTGGCGAAGATGAATTTAAAAATGAGACAGTAACTGTTAAAACTATGGATGGTGGCGAGCAAGTTACCATAAGCAAAGAAAATCTTGTGTCTCATATGACAGAAGTTAGTATATCTAAATAAATTTATAGGTGGTTTTTTTACAATGAGCGAACAGATAAACGATCAAAATTTCAATATTCAAGCTGAGCATCAACAATATATCACTGCCCTTGGTGACTGGAAACGTACTCATCACTGCGCTGCTTTAACTATGGCCAATGATGGTGAAGATGTTTGTATCATGGGCTGGGCGCAGTATCGTCGTGACCATGGTGGTCTTATTTTTGTTGATATGCGTGACCGTAATGGTTTAACGCAAGTGGTGTTTAGTCCAGAAGTGGCACCATCTGCGCATGAAACAGCTTCTATTTTACGTTCAGAATATGTGTTTGCCATTAAAGGAAAGGTGCGCCCACGTCCCGAAGGTATGACCAATGCCAACATGGTCACGGGGGAAATTGAAGTGGTAGTGCTTGAGTGGAAGCTTTTAAATACTTCCAAAACTCCTGCTTTTCCCATTGAAGATCGCCTAGATGCTGGTGAGAACCTTCGTTTGCAATGGCGTTATTTAGATTTACGTCGTCCAAAAATGGCGCAGAACTTTCGCCTACGTCATAAGGTAACGCAAGCTGTTCGCTCTTTCTTGGATGATAATGAATTTTTAGAAGTGGAAACGCCGGTTCTTACACGTTCTACCCCAGAAGGCGCTCGAGATTTTCTTGTGCCAAGTCGTGTACAAGAAGGGCAATTTTTTGCATTGCCACAATCCCCACAAATTTTTAAGCAATTACTTATGATTTCTGGTATGGATCGCTATTTCCAGATAGTACGCTGCTTTAGAGATGAAGATTTGCGTGCTGACCGTCAGCCTGAATTTACACAAATTGATATTGAAATGAGCTTTGTTGATGAAGCGCAAGTTATGCAACTGGCAGAGCAGCTTATGGGTCATGTTTTTAAGAAGGTTAAGGATATTGAGATTCCTTTACCTTTTCCTCGTATGAAATATGATGACGCTATGAGTAAATATGGCGTTGATAAGCCAGACACACGTTTTGGACTTGAATTGCACGATATTACGGAAAGTGTGCGCGGCTCAGGCTTTAAGCTTTTTGCTTCTGCTGAGCTTGTGAAAGGCATGAAAGTCCCTGGCGGTGAGAGCCTTACCCGTAAAGAAATTGATGAATTTACCGAATTTGTGAAGATTTATGGCGCGCAAGGTTTGGCTTGGATTAAAGTACGTGAAAATGAATGGCAGTCTCCCATAGCTAAGTTTTTATCTGATTCAGAAAAGGAAGCCATCAAAAATGCTCTTGATTTACAAGTAGGTGATATAGCTTTTTTCCAAGCAGGGGAGAGTGCTATGGTCAATGCTGCTCTTGGTAATTTGCGTGTGCATTTAGGTAATTATTTAAAACTTATTCCTGAAAATACTTTTAATTTCTTATGGGTAACAGACTTTCCTCTTTATGAGTATGACGCTGACGAAAAACGCTATGTGGCTTGTCACCATCCTTTTACTTCTCCTGCGCTCGGTCACATGGAGCTTATGCAAAATGAGCCCGGTAAGGCGAAGGCTCGTGCCTATGACATGGTACTTAACGGTAGCGAAGTGGGCGGTGGCTCCATTCGTATTCATGCCGGTGAAGTGCAAAGAGACATGTTTAAGGCCCTTGGCTTTAGTGAAGAAGAAGCAGAAGAGCAGTTTGGCTTTCTTATCAATGCTTTGGAGCACGGCGCACCTCCGCATGGTGGCATAGCTTTTGGTCTTGACCGCTTGATTATGCTTTTGTGTGATGCGCCAAGTATCCGTGATGTTATTGCTTTCCCAAAAACACAGAAAGCCACTTGTCTTTTGACCAGCGCACCAAGTGTTGTTTCTTCAAATCAATTGCGTGAACTTGGTATAAAGTTACGTGAAAAAGTTTCTGAAACGATGACTGAGGCTTAATGTGAGGTTTATATGGCTGTTTTAGAGCTGTGCACCTATCCTAATCCCATTTTAAAGAAAGTTTCTATACCTGTGCCTGAAATAACGGATAGTATAAAGGCACTTGTGGAAGACATGCGTGAAACCATGTATGCTTCACGTGGGGTAGGGCTTGCTGCCCCGCAAATTGGGCAAAGTCTTCGTTTGATTGTTATGGATACCAACGCTGGTAATGAAGATGAAGAAAGTGATTTTAAGGTACTTATCAACCCTGAAATTGAACTTTTAGGTGCAAAAATTATTAGCGAACGTGAGGGATGCCTGTCTGTTCCTTTTGACTATCGTGCTGATGTAAAAAGACATGAAAGTGTGAGAGTTAAATATACAAACTTAGATGGCTCACTTGTGGACGAAATATGGAGCGACTTCCCTGCTATAGTTATTCAGCATGAGTTTGACCATTTGGAAGGTGTTCTTTTTATAGACCATATAAGCCGTCTTCGTCGCTCTATGTATGATACCAAGGTAAAGAAAAACCTCAAAAAAGAAGGCTCGTAGACCTGTTTTGAAAAAATTAAGAATTGTATTTATGGGCACGCCTGACTTTGCACGTCAGATTCTTGCTGCTTTACATTTTTCTTCTTCGCATTCTATTGTTGGTGTATATTGCCAGCCAGATAGACCTGCTGGTCGAGGGAAGAAACTGCAAGCGCCTGCGGTGAAGATTTTTGCTCAAGAGCATAATTATGCTGTATATCAGCCGCTTAATTTTAAACAGGCTGAAGATATTGCCACTTTGCGTGCTTTAGAACCAGATGTGCTGGTAGTTGCTGCTTATGGCCTTATTTTACCCCAAGAGGTTTTGGATATACCTCATATTGCCCCCATTAACGTGCACGGTTCTCTTTTGCCTAAATATAGAGGCGCTGCACCCGTACAAAGAGCCATAATGGATGGGCAAGAGCAAAGCGGCGTGTGCATTATGAAGATGGAAGCAGGCCTTGATACAGGCCCTTATTACAGTTCAGTTGCATATGACTTAACTTCGCCTGCTGTTTCAAATATGACCAGTGAGGATCTTTTGTTTGCTTTGGCAGATCTTGGTTCTGCTGAGCTTATCAAGGTGCTTGATGGTTTATCCATTCATGGTGCTTTACCGCTTACTGAACAAGATCATGCATCAAGTACCTATGCTAAGAAATTATGCAAAGAGGAAAGCTTTATTAATTTTGCGCAGAGTGCCAATATTGTTCATGCGCATATTCGTGGACTGCTTCCTTGGCCTGGTGCTAAAGTTTCTCTTTTGCGCCCTGAAAAAGAAAATCTTGAGTGTAGCCTTGGGCTTGGGGCTATAGGTTCTGAAATTTCAAATATGGGGCAATTTGATGGGGCAGTGCCTAATGCCGGAGAAATTTGGCGTTTGCAAGATGGAAGTATTGCTTTAGCCACTAATGATAAGTGGTACATGCTTGGCACCGTATGTCCTAAAGGTAAAAAAGCAATGCAGGCTAAGGATTTTGCCAATGGCTATCTTGCTAAAGGTTTAGGCCTTTTGGCGTCTGTACAACTTTCAATGTAGTTGAGAATTTTCATGGCTTTTTGGAAAAAAAACCCTCTCTCCTTACCTAAGTCAATGTATGGCGGGGTAGGGAAGTGGCTTTTTATTTCACTTATGTGTGGATCTTGCGTTTTGCATTGTAGCTTCATAGTCTTGGCATGGTTTATTCCATATATTGGCCTTTCTGCCATTCACCAAACTTTACCTTTAATCTTAGGTACACTTTCTTTTCTTTTAATTTTTTGTATTGCTTGGATGTGCATCGCGCTTATCTATTATGTCTATACTGGAAATAATATTTGGGGCTTGCGCAAGGTTCATGGCATCACAGTTAAGCTCATGTATCCGCTTATGGACTTGTTAGGACGTTGAGTTGGTGTTCCACGTGAAAAAATCCGCATATCTTTTGTTAAAGTAAATAACGAAATGGTGCTTGGAAAACTTGCGCATCGCCATGAAAAAATTTCTGCTTCACAAGTATTGTTGCTCTTGCCGCACTGCATTCAAAATGCAGAATGCTCTTACCGCTTAACTTTGAATACAGATTTTTGCATTCGCTGCGGAAAGTGTCCCATGTCAAAAATTTTAGAATTGAGAGACGAGTGGGGCTTTAGTGTTGTTATAGCGACAGGTGGAACCATTGCTCGTAAAATAGTTGTGGAGCGTTCTCCAAAACTTATTTTAGCTGTGGCCTGCGAACGAGACTTAACCAGCGGCATTCAAGATACTTACCCTTTGCCAGTATACGGCATTATTAATCAACGTCCTTTTGGCCCATGTTTTAATACATTGGTCGATATAGAGGTGTTAGGTTCTTCTCTTTCTCGCTTTGTGCAAAAGGATGTGTAATTTATGTCCCCAGAGATTCAAAGCAAAGACCTTAATGCTGATAAAAAAATAATGTTTGAAGACAGTGCTCGAGGTCTTGCTTTAAAGGCTTTGCTTGCTGTGAGTGCAAAGCAGCACGTTCAATCGGCACTGTCGCACGTTCTTGAAAAGTCACGTGCTTCAAGACAAGATAAGGGCTTATGCACTGAACTTGTGTATGGAACTTTACGCTATTACTTTCGCATTGACGCCGTTCTTAACTCCTTCCTTCCAAGACTAGAAAAGCTTCCCGTACAAGTACAAATGCTTTTGCGTATGAGTGTTTATGAAATTTTATTTTTGGAAAAAATACCTGATCACGCTACAGTTTTTAGTGCTGTTGAGTTTGCGAAAGCGTACTATGGAAAGAAGCTGGCAAATGTTGTTAATGCTGTGCTTCGTCAATGTGCTTGCAAACAAACAGACTTGCTTTACGTAAATTTTTATTCTAAAGCTCATGATTATTATTCTGTTCCGTCTTGGTTATATGGATACTTTGTTAAAGGGTATGACAAGCAAACAGCACATTTGATATTAGAACGTTCACTGCAAAAACCAAAAATTGCACTTCGTGTTAATCAGTTGCATGGCATGGCCAAGGATTTCTTAAATGCTATATTGCAGTTTTCAGGCACTAAACTCATTGGTGACTGGGGTGTTGTTTTTGAAGAAAATTCACCTCCAAAAGAAGTCCTTGGTGAAAGCTTTAATGCGTTCCATGAACAAGGAGTATTTTCATGGCAAGCGGCTGGATCTCAGTTTGTCATGGATAAAATGCTTCATGCAGATCCACGCTTAGGGCAAAGTCCACTTTGGGATGCTTGTGCAGGGCAGGGTGGAAAGTCTCTTTATTTGCTTGAAAATAAAATTCCTGTTTCTATGGCAAGTGATATATATTTTCCTCGTTTGCGCTTATTTCGAGAAAATCTGCAACGCTTGGGTCTGCCGCTGCCGCAAGTTGTGTGTAGCAGTGCCACAGATTTTTCTTTTCGCACTCCAAGCCATGAGCATTTGCCTTTATTTTATGGGAACATTCTATTGGATGTCCCTTGCTCTGGCTTTGGTACTTTGTCCCGGCGCCCTGAGATTAAAATGTTCCGAAGTTATGATGATGTTCAAGATTTAATAAAATTGCAAAAAAACATTTTAAAGCATTGCTATGCGTTTTTAGCCCCCGGTTTTTTTATTGTATATATGACTTGCACACTTAATCCTCATGAAAATGAGGCGCAAATTTCAGATCTACTTTCTAGCGAGCCCAGTGCCAGCTGTGTGTATTCTTGGCAAACACCACATGAGCATCTATATTTAGAAGGTATGTACTTAGCAATTATTCAAAAGAAATAATATAAAAAAACCCGAATCAATTTGGATTCGGGTTTTTTAGCACTTGTTAGTTATTATTGTTTCACGGGAAACAAGTCAGTTTGTGCGTCATCATCGCTTTCAATTCCCATTCTCAAAAGCAGCTTCATAAGTTCGTCAGCGTTAGTGTAAGTTAATGTTATTCGGCCTCTGTCCTCACTTCCGCTAATTGAAGCCTTAACGTTAAGGTGTGTCTTAAGGGTGCTTTGAAGGTTCTTGAGATATGGTGATTTTTTTCTTTTTGGGCTTTTGGTGTGTTCTTTTTCTTGTGTGGTATCCTCTATGCTGTCAACAGCCTGTGTAGCATCTACTTCTGTGTCAGAATTTTTTACCTCAAAAGGAAAAGCTGCATTTTCCTTAAAATAATTTACTGCAGCTTCTGCCTCGCGTACGCTAAGTTGCTTATCCTGTATGGCATTAAAAAGTGTGTTTTGTGCAACGCTATTGTTTTCAAGACTTAATAAAGTACGAGCATGACCAGCTTGAATTTGTCCTAAGGATAAACTTTGCTGTATATGTTCAGGCAGCTGTAATAATCTCAGAGTATTGGCAAGGGCAGAGCGACTTTTACCAAGCTTTTTCGCAAGCTGGTCTTGGGTTATTTTGCATTCATCACGTAGCCTTTGGATGGCCAGTGCCTCTTCAATGGGGTTTAAGTCTTCTCTTTGAATGTTTTCGATAAGTGCAGCGGCCATGACTTCTTCGTCGGTCATAGAGACGATATAAACAGGCACATCACTAAGTCCTACAATTAGTGCGGCTCTATACCTTCGTTCTCCGGCGATGATTTCAAACTTCTTGCCATCTTGAACATCACGTACTAGAATAGGTTGAATGATGCCTTGCTCTTTTATGGAAGTGGCCAACTCGTTGAGCCCTTCATCGCTAAAAGTACGGCGTGGTTGGTTTGGGTTTGGTGCCAGTAGTTCAATGGCTAAGCTTTTTTTAGCGTCAATTTTTTCGTTATCAATGCTTGGTTCGCTGACGCTCCACAGAGCATCAAGGCCTCTACCTATTCTTCGTGTATTGCTCATTGTTTACTCGCTTATAAATTTAAAACAAAGGTTATAGTATGAAAAATGACAACTCAGTTCTCTATCTCGTCACAGAAGCCGGTCATATTCAAGGTGTTCAGTTATCCGCTGACCTGTGGAAGCAAGTAGAAAGTCATGTGCTTTCTGTTGCAAAAAAATCTATGCAACCTGATGACCCCTTTGATAAACCAGAGCCGTTAGCCGCGCTGAAAGAGTTAAAAGAATACTGGGACTTCACCTATCCTTATGAACCGTCCATGCACTGTGAGGCATGCGGAGCAAGCACTGAAGATTGGGAAAATGATGCAAATCGCCCCTTTCTTTTAACCAATGCAAATATTGGAGGCTTGCTTGTTTTTCTCTGTCGTTGTGGTGCTACTGTTCGTAAAAAGCATTTTCACCGAAAAACTGTTTATGAATGCAGCGCAAAGCAAGATTAGTTCTTGGCTGCGTCCTTGTTTTTTGTTTCAGCTTTTGGCCTGCGCAAGATGACTTCTTTAGCAAGGCTAAGGTATGCATTAGCTCCTGTAGATTTAATCGCATAGTGAATGATGGATTTACCGTGGCTAGGTGCTTCTGATAGACGAACGTTGCGAGGAACTACTGTTTCAAAAAGGTGATCAGGGAAGCAGCGACGTACTTCATTTTTTACTTCACGAGCCAGGTTATTTCGTGTGTCATACATGGTGAGGACAACGCCAAGCAATGAAAGCTCAGGGTTTAAGCGTTTTTTTACTTGTTCATACGTTTGCAAAAGCTTGACAATGCCCTCTAGGGCAAAAAATTCGCACTGCAATGGAATAAGCACTTCCTTTGCTGCGCACAATGCGTTGAGTGTTATGATACCAAGGGAGGGCGGGCAGTCAATGATTATATACTCAAAGTGCTGGCTTAAATTATCAATACACTCTTTTAAGTAATATTCTCTACCAACCTTGTCCACAAGCTCAAGCTCTATGGCTACAAGGTCAGTTGTAGCAGGCAAGATGTGCATATACTCAGCACTGGTTGGTATGACATAGTCAATGGCACTTTCTGGATTGTAAATGGCTGTATAAACAGTTCCTTTTACGTCAGATGGCATTGTTCCTACACCGCTTGTGCTGTTGGCTTGAGGGTCACAATCAATCAGCAAAACTTTTTTTTCCATTACTGCCAGTGATGCAGCAAGGTTGATGGCCGTTGTGGTTTTTCCTACTCCGCCTTTCTGATTTGCAATGGCTATAATTCTTGCCACGGTGATCTCCTTAGGTAATTTGCACATGTTTCACATGAAACATGCATGGTGCGTTATTTTTTATAAAAAAAATGTGAGCTAAGGTCAATACACTTTATTTTATCACTTAAATTTTAGTGGGCTAATTTAAAAAATACTGCAATTCATACATGTTAAAAAAATATGTGAAGCAAATAAAGGAAAGATAACAAAAACTCAAAAACAAAAAAAAGTAAAAAAAGAAAACTAAGCATGAAAATCAATTCTTTACAGAATAACTATAAAAGCTTATAGTTATAAAATAAAGCTACTGAATAGGAGTGAACATTATGAAAAAAAAATACATATCCACAATTTTTAGCGCAGCACTTTGTACAGCTTTGGTCGGCAATCCCTTTGCAGCAAAAGCGGCTAGCGATGCAGAATTTATAGAACAACTACAAAGAGCATTAAAAGAGCGTCCAGACATTATAATGAATGTGCTACGTGCCAACAGTGAAGCGATCTTAGATATTGCCCAAGCCGGCTCAATTATTAAGCGTAAGCGTAGCATGGAGGCTGAGTGGAGAAATGACCTTAGCCAAGAAAAGAAAATAAATATTGCCGGAAGACCAGTGTGGGGCGACAAAAATGCGCCTGTGACTATTGTTGAATTTTCTGATTTTACTTGTCCTTATTGCGCACAGGCTGCTGAGACTCTGTCGCGTCTAAAAAGTCAATATGGTAATCAGGTAAATATAGTTTTCAAGCATACTCCTATGAGTAGTAGCCCAACAGCTGTTCTGGCTTCTGAGTATGTAATTGCCGCAGGGTTTCAATCACCAGATTTTGCCTTAAAGCTTTATGAAACGCTTTTCTCAAAACGGGATGAGCTTATGGAAAAGGGTGAAGTCTTCATAAAAGCAGCAGCCAAAGACATAGGGCTGAATATGTACAAGCTTGGTAGAGACGTACGCAGCAAAAAAACTAAGAATATTCTTAATGAAGATTTGAAAGATGCCAAAGAGCTAGGCATTGAAGGCACTCCATATTTCTTTGTAAATAACTTAGTTGTAAGGGGAGCCATTTCTGAAGATTTGTTTAAAGTTGCCATAGACATGGCACTTGCGCATGAAAAAAAATAGCATGAACTATTAACGGATTTACCCAAAAAACAGCCCCAAAGCAAAGTGTTTTGGGGCTACTTTTTGGGCTCATAAAAAGATTATCCTTTTTCAGGGTCTTTTTTAGGAGCCTGCTCTTCCATTGTATTTTTATCATTGTAGCTTTTGGCAAGGCGGCTCATCCAAGAGCGAACTTGGTCAAGGTCATCTTGATGTACTTTCTCAGAGCTGTGTAGAAGCGTTTGTAATACATAGACTTCTTCACGAAGCATGGTGTTTTCTTCTTTGGAGGTACGCGCCGCATCTTCAAGCCTTTGCATATCCTCTTTTTGTGTTGCAAGTATTGAAAGAGACTGTGCAATGCTTTGCATAGCTGAGGTTTGCTGTTCTAGCAAGTGTAGAACATGCTGTGAACCAGCAGTATGTGTTACATCTACTTCAGAATGGCGAGGGCTTGGCTGTAATTCAACATATGCCGTATGTGGTGCTAAATCTTGGCAAGAAGCATTTTCTTCAGAAGAATTTCTTTGCTGAGACACTGTGCTTGGT
Source organism: uncultured Desulfovibrionaceae bacterium (assembly GCA_964369815.1). Lineage (GTDB taxonomy): Bacteria > Desulfobacterota > Desulfovibrionia > Desulfovibrionales > Desulfovibrionaceae > CAYJAD01. The sequence goes on along the minus strand of CAYJHS010000006.1, from coordinate 6,202 downwards.
GCAGAGCCAGTGCGACTTTCAACATGCACCTCCATAATTCTAGGAAAGTGCGCTGCAAGTTCTTCCTCCACAACAGCTGCCGTCTTTCCTTGTCTCATAAACTCAATGATGCTTGCGATGATTTGAATGGATTTTTCGCCATAGCGTTTACGCCTCCCCTCGCCAAAGATAGGTAAAAAGGGCGCAAAGCGTTTGCAATAATAGCGGGCAGTAGATTCAGGTATAGAAAAATGCCGAGCAATTTCAGTAATGGTGAGTCTTGTATCCATATAAACTCCATTGCGTTGCTATTTAATAGATGAAAAACAATAACGCAATGCGAAAAAAAACTCAATAAAATTGTGGAAGAATATAAAACAAAATCGCATTGCGTTTAGTAACGCAATGCGACTTCAGATGCATAGAGTAATATTGCTTAGCTTATAATCCTGCGTACTGAGCGTAAGCGAGGTTTCCAGTAGCGATTAATTTCTTCGATGCGAACCTTTGTGCCCGCACGAGGGCTATGAATAAACTTGTTATTACCTACATAAATACCTGTATGAAGCCCAGAGCGAGATCCGGAAGAACGGAAGACTAAAATATCACCTGGGCGTGCTTTAGTAGATTTTATTTTTTTACCTGCTTTAGCTTGTGCGGTTGTGACACGTGGGACTTTTACTCCATGCACTTTATAAGCCCACTGAATGAGTCCAGAACAGTCAAAGCCAGTTTTTGGGGACTGTCCACCGCTGCGATAAGATTTTCCGATTTGCGACTTGGCTGTTTTTACCACAGCATTGGCTTTTTTACTGGAAATTTGTGGGCTAGGTTTTTTACTTCCACAGCCCACAAGAAAAATGGCGCTACAAAGCAAGACCAGTAGAAAAAACTTTGTACGAAATATTTTATTAAATACTTTCATGATACTTACCCCTGCGTGAAAAAGTCTAGAGTTTTTCAATAAAAATTAACATTCTTAATATGTTACATGCAATCTCAATGCCAAGGGAAAAAATGTCCTACAAGAAAAACACTAAACATAAGCTAAAAAATATTGCAATCTACAAAAAATTTGCTTAGTAAAAAGAAAGACCTAACGTCATTATTGCATAGAGAAAAAAAGGAGCTTTATGTCAAACGTTATTACTATACAAGGCATGGTTGAAGCTATGCCAAACAAAACACCTCAAGGGCATGTGTATGTGCTTGTGGGGCAAGAAGAATACATTGTGACACCCAAAGGCGCTGGTGTGGATTTACAGCATCACGTGGGTGCCATGGTAGAGGTGAGCGGAGTTTTAAGCGAGAGCGAAGAATTAAAAATCGTATTTGTACGCTCTTACAGCGTTTTAGACGAAGATGCTTGGAGTGATGATGAGTAGTTGATGTCAACTGGGCACGGTATTCTACGCTAGACTCCAAATCGCTTATTACCATAGTATAGGCACTTTTTTTTGCTTAATAAGCCAGTCATTGGCGCTTGAAAAGTGTTTACATCCTAAAAAACCTCTGTGTGCAGACAGCGGTGAAGGATGAGGTGCTGTGAGTATGCAGTGCTCTAAGGGGCTATTTTTAAAAATCCATAAATTTTCCTGTGCGGGCTTTCCCCAAAGTAGCACAGCACAGGATTGCTTTTTTGCAATAGCCTGCAAAATTCCTTGTGTGATACCCTGCCAACCCAGTTGTGCGTGACTATGTGCTAGGCCTTCTTGAACCGTGAGCACAGTATTCAAGAGCAAAACGCCTTGCTCAGCTAAGTAGCTTAAGTCATGGCAAAAAACATGCTTAGTGTCTTTTGCATAAATATCACTATGTATCTCTTTAAAAATATTCCTTAATGAAGGCGGAGCGGGAGTGTTTTCTGGCACAGAAAAGCATAAACCGTGGGCTTGTCCATGCCCGTGATAGGGGTCTTGCCCAAGCATAATAACTTTTATGTCTTGGGGTAAGGTGAGCTGTAAAGAACGAAAAATAAGTTCTTGAGGTGGGAAAATATCCTTACCGGCATCATGAAGCTTTGCTTGTTTGCGCAGCTCAGCAACTTTTGCCAGTAAGGGGAGGTGTTTCCCGCTTTGTAAGCAAGGCACAAAGTCAAGCCATTCTTGGGGAATATTTCCAGAACTTGACATAATAAGAAACTAGGCGCACACCCCAAAGCCAGGAATGTGGTAATGCTTTTCTAGGTTTTGCAAAATCCAAGGGGCTATGGTGACAAGAAAGAGATAGTATAACCCAACGACCAGAAAAACTTCAGTGAATCTAAAGGTATTAGAAGCAATGGCCTTCCCTTCTCCCATGATTTCCATGACCGTAACAAAGTGCGCCAAGGATGAATATTTGATGAGATAGATAATTTCATTGCCACAGCCGGGTAAGGCTCTTCGAGCAGCTTGTGGGATGATGATGTAAGTAATCGTTTGCATACGGGTCATGCCAAGGGCTTGCGCAGCAGATACTTGCCCTTGACGTATGGAGAAAAGTGCTCCGCGAATATATTCGGAATGGTAGGCTGCAGAACAAAGGGTGAAACTGATAACCGCCGCTACATAGGGGTCAAAAAAAAGACCAATCTTGGGAAGGGCGTAATAAATCATAAGCAGTTGCACTGCCAGCGGTACCCCTCTAATGATGGTAACATACCAGTCCGCTAACTTGCGCCCTATAGGCATGGCATACACCCTTTGGATACCAAGTAACACACCGCCAATACAACCTAAAATAGCAGAAGGCACAATGAGAGATACAGAAACCCAAAAGCCTTTATTAAGAGCTGGTACAATGTCATCGAACAAAAAAACTGTATCAACCATGCTGCCCCTCAAGGTTTTGCTTTGTGCCATCGCTGTGAATTTCAAGGTCTAAAATTTTATTGAAAAAATCACTGGTTCTGCTTTCCCGAGAAAGAAGCTCTTGTGGTGTTCCTTTTTCGATAATAAAACCTTTTTCCATAAAAATAATCTCATTAGCCAGGGCTTTTGCAAACTCCATTTGATGTGTTGCCATAAGCATGGTCATTCCGCCGCGCGCCAGATCTCTGATAACCGTGAGCACCTCGCCCACAAGCTCAGGATCAAGAGCAGAAGTTGGTTCATCCAGTAAAATTACTTTAGGATCCATAGCAAGCGCACGAGCGATGGCAACACGCTGTTTTTGTCCTCCGGAAAGCTGCGCAGGGTAAAGCTTGGTGCGCAGGGCAAGACCCACTCGGTCAAGTTCTGCCAGAGCACGATCTTTTGCGTCTGCTTTAGAAAAACCACGAACCTTGCGCAAGGCAATGGCTACATTATCTTCAGCGGTTAAATGGTCGAAAAGATTAAAATCTTGAAAAATCATGCCAACTTGTGCCCTAAAGGCGCAAAGCATAGTTACATTGTGCACATCAAGCTCTTGACCTTCCAAAAAAATCTGTCCTTGATCTGGGGTGATAAGGCAGTTAATGCACTGTAGCAATGTACTTTTGCCGGCACCAGAAGGGCCAATAAGTACTTTCAACTCACCTCTTTCAATGGAAAGAGAACAGCCACTTAAAATTTGCTTACCGCCAAGAGATTTTCTTATGGAAGAAACGTTGAGCACAGGGGTATTCATAAAAACCTTTACAATAACAGTTATGTGTTGTGATTAGGAAGTGGCATAGCCGGGAATATAGGTTCGCTCTTCAAGCATGCGTAAGAGTCGAAAGCCTATGACAGTAATAATAAAGTAAATAACGCCGGCTAAGGCAAAAAAGGCTAAGTGTTCATAGGTGCGCGAAGCGACAAAGTTAGCTCTAGCCATAATTTCTTGAGTGCCAAGCACATAGCAAATGGCTGAATCTTTAAGCAAGATAGAAAATTCGTTGGCAAAGCCTGGGATGGACATGCGCAAAGCTTGGGGTAAGATAATGGTTCTTATGGCGGTACTATCGCGCATGCCAAGGGCTCTAGCTGCTTTGAGCTGTCCTTGAGGAAGAGCCAAGATGGCACCACGATAAATTTGTGATTGGTAGGCAGTACTTGTTAAACCAAGGACAACACAGGAAATAATAAAAGGGTTGGCGCTTAAGTTTAAAGATACAAAAAGCCCAAAAAATAAAAAAAGTAAAACTAAGATGGGTACACCACGGAAAAACCACACGTATATGGAAATAATGCGCTGCAAAAAACGAGGCCCATACACCTGAAGAGTAGCAAGGGGGACGCCAAATACAAGACCCATAAGCAAGGATATGCTCACGTTAGCAATGGTAACAAAGCTACCGCCAAGAATGTAGGGTAGGGCGTCAATGACAGTGGTTAAAACTTGCATAGCTCTCCAAAAAACTTCACGGCAGGTAGGCATCTACCTACCGTGAAGCATGTAAACATCAAATTATTTTTTCTTTTGTAAGTACTTATCTTGTAATGTTTTCCAGTAAGGGTCAGCCATAAGCAATTTATAGCCTTCGTTGATAAGCTCACGCAATTCTTTATCATCCTTACGTACAGCTACGCCAAAATTATCAGGCTTACCGTGAACGCCGGCAATTTTTACAGCTTTACCTTTGCCAATAGAGTCTTCAGCAGGCAATCTATCCATAAGACCAGCTTGAATGCGGCCATTGAGCAAATCTTCTACGATGAGCGGAGCAGATTCATAATAAACAATTTCAAGGGGGTACTTATTGGCTTTATGCTCTTTTTGGAAGTCAGAAGCTTCGGAAGTGCCACGTTGTACACCAAGTTTAATGGGCTTAGCTAAAATATCAGCTGGGATGAGTTTAGAGTCATTTGCAATGATAAACACGCGTGAAACTTCCCAGTAAGGGTTGGAAAATTCAACCATTTTACGACGATCATCAGTAATGCTCATGCCGGAAGCAACCATGTCAATTTGCTTTGCTAAAAGCGCAGGAATAATGCCGTCCCAAGCAATAGGCTTATGTTCTACTTTAAAACCCATTTTTTTTGCAATCCAGTCCATGGACTCAACGTCAAAGCCGGCAGGTTTACCGGTTTTATCCATGTAACCAAAGGGAGGGTAATTGGCATCAATGCCATTTACATAGGTTTTTTGGGCTGCACTTACTGGGGAAACAGCAAAAAGCAGGGCAAAAAGGCACAAGGCTAAAAACTTTTTCATGATGAAATGCTCTCCTTAAAAATGTGATTCAATAAAAATCCTTAATAAAACAAACAACCATGACTTCGTAGCAAATAAAGGCTTGCAAGGCAAGCAAGGAGAAGCATGCGCATTAAGAAAAAGAAATACAGCTGGCTTTGGAATTTTGGAATTTTTTACTTTGGGAACTTACTGCGAAAAGTTTTCTTTGCGAAAACAAGGCATTGCTTAATAATAAATACCGCCGCAATCAAGCTTCGTAGGGGAAGGTGAAAAACGCAAGACTCTACAAGAGAGCATCGTCAATTTATGACACTCTCTTACAGATGAAGGATGCAGATTAAAATTAAAGAAAACGGCTAGACGACAAATAAATGACTCTCTTCTCGCACTAAGCCTTCGGCAATGCCACGTTCATTGGCTTGGTAAGTACCATTTTTAACTTCTGCCTTAAGGCGGGCAATGGTCTCAGTTCGGCTAGAGTCAGTCTCAGAACTTTGCATGGCAACTCGATTGGCTTCGGCCAAGAGTCTGGCATCATTAGAAAGACTAATGCTATCTGTCTTTTGAACAGGGCGTTCAGCGGAAGAAAGTTTTTTTTGTTCAGTGGCTTCGTGCTGCGCAGTGTGCGTATTTTGTATAGGGCTTTGCCCTGACTGCTGATATATGTGCATTGGATTAGCTTGAATGTTCATAACAACTCCATTTTATATATAAATATTTTGGCACAGTCAAAAAAATGTCAGATTAAATTTGCTTTTTTCAACGTATTAATAGGAAAGCAAGTTCTGTGCCATTATAGTAGTTTCCATATGTCATTATATGGTACTTTTATCAACCGTTTTTAAAACAATTTCCCAGAGCATATGTAGCGCTTCGCTATTTTCATGCTCATCTAAGGGGATTGCGGTTCCGTCTTTTGTTAGTGGCTCTCGTAACAGTCGCAAATGCTCCTCATGTAAAGGGCTTGGTGTGGGGTAGTGCAAAAGAATTTTAGAGCCTAAAGCTTCACCAAGTTGGTGTACAATATCTTCTACCATAGGATTTTCAGAGCCCGTAGTGAGAAGGTTCTCGTATAATTCGCGCGCAACTTTATGTACCACTCGACAACGCAGCACTTTAGGATTCGGACCACTGGGTG